>JAYWIH010000210.1:0-24148 GCA_043789005.1 Sphingobacteriales bacterium | reverse complement strand
GGCGTTGCGCAGCCGGGCGGGCATTGTGCGGTCGGGTACGGCCGCCTTGTTGCTGTCGGTGGCGTTGATGGGTTGCACTTGCCTGGTTTTCATGCTGTTCCCCGGTTTCCTGACAAGCCTCTATACCAAAGACGCACAAGTGTTGGCCTACGCGGTTTCGTTGTTGGCGGTTGCCAGCTTCTTCCAGCTTTCCGATGGTCTGCAAGTGGTGGGTCTGGGCATTTTACGCGGCATCGCCGATGTGAATGTGCCCACCTACATCACGGTGGTTGCCTACTGGGTTATCGGGCTGCCCATGGCTTATGTGTTTGCTTTTCCGCTGGGCATGGACATTCAGGGTGTTTGGTACGGCTTGCTGCTGGGGCTGAGTGTTTCGGCACTGCTGCTGCTGGCGCGGTTTTACCGCCTCACTACCGACAGTGGCTTTGTATTTAAAGAAGTGCCGCAGGAAATGCTGCACGGCTGAGCCAGTTGTGAACGGAGAATGGAAAATAGCGCGGTTGCGGGCGATGCAAAAGCGGCTGACGGTCAAACCTTTTGCTTGGTTCTCCTGTTATTTTCGGGCGGGGCGTAGCCCGGTTTCCAACGCTGGCTTGCCTGTTCCGCATTTCAAATTCATCCCACCCTTTCATCCTATTTGATGCCATGAGTCGTTTCAGGGAAATATTCAACCTCGGTCCGGTCTTTTCTTATTGGTTCCGCCGCAAAGACCCCAACAACCGCCCCAATTTCAACCTGCGCATGATGCACGGCATCAACAAGATATCCATGCTCATGTTTCTGGCGGCATTGGTTTTCATGGTCGTGCGCCGGTTCCTATGACTGTTTTCTGCGGTAAACCAGCGGCGGGCGAATAAGCGTGTGCCTTATAAGGGGAGACGGGTGGAAAAGCTTTGAATTGCGCCAAAACGCTGCTACGACTGGCAGGTGGCTCAGTCCCGGACAGCCCGTGTGTGGCCATGGGCAACGACTGGGTCAACGAATATGAAAAAATCAATAATGGGCAGGGTACTCACCGACTGGGTGACGATGGAACTCAAAGAACATTCCAAGGCTGGGGACTCTCTGAAAAAGTAAGATGGAAATGGGGAGGGTCTCTGGAATAGTATGTTCCAAGTGCCAATCATCGTATTCTTCAGAAAATAAATGCAGATGGGACAAGTAAATGGGGAAAGTTATTGATCACAATTACAATATTATATATCCATTTCAAGAACAGAAAAAATGAAGCAATTAGAGGCTGCGATATTTTTTGAAGAAACCAGTATAGCAACATCTGATCATGTACACATATATGAAAAATCGGAAGAGACGTATGTCATAAGCTTCCAAAATATTCAAGCTGGCCAACCCATGTATTTTAAAAAAGGCATTGAATTGGGATTGCGGATAACCTATGGAGATCGCACTTACTCGGATTTTGAGTTCACCTTATTGGGTAACCTGCATTTTGAAGGTATAGGGCCAATGGAGTTTTTATGTGACTTCATTCCCCAATCATACAATCAGGAGGTGATCAACATTTTTAAGGACTGGGACAACAATAATCCTATTCACTGGCAATCTTTGCCTGTAAAAATGAGAAACGCATGGTTGGTGGCATGTTTGTATTGGAGTGGTCTGCCGAAGCAATTGAAAAAGGACAGTTTTGTGGTGCAGGGTCCTTTGGTGAAAGATGAGCCGGATTTTTATTGCCTGATGGGAGAGGTGTTCTTTGGAGAAAGGGGCTATTTTGGACAAGACTTGGATGGATTGGACGATTGTATGGTAGGGTTTTCCGGCGGGCAATCACAAAATCCCACTGTTACATTCAAAGATTCTGACAGGCTCATGAAAACTTTGGAAAACACGCGCGAAAAATATTTTGAAACGATTGTTAAAATATTCGAGATGCATAACTTTAAGGTAAATATACAATAGGGGAAAACCAGATCAAGCGTTACCGTCTGAATTTCCCAGCAGTCAGGTTTGGCCTTCCCGAAAGATACTGTTTTCTAAGAGGAATGAACTGGCAGCGGCCGGATTAGGGTGTAGCGTGTGGTGGAAAACCGCTACGACTATGAGCTGACTAACCATTTAGGCAACATGCGGGCGGCCATTAATAGCACCAAAATAAGCGGTAAGGCCGATGTTCTGCAATACGCGGCCAAGGTCAAGGCAGAATAGAATTCATTTCGATCTATAATCTACAGGCTTTGCGATGCGCGTTCAGGACGGCATTGCTTACCGCCGTTTTCATACCCGTACTTTGCAGCTCTATCCGCATGAACCTCGAATCACTGCGCGAATACTGCCTTGGCAAAAAAGGCGTGACCGAGTCGCTGCCCTTTGGCGACGGCACGCTGGTGTTCAAGGTGATGGACAAGGTTTTCCTGCTCACCGATTTTGAGAGCCAGCCCGTGTCTTTCAACGTGAAGTGCAACCCCGAACGCGCCGCCGAATTCCGCGAACAACACCCGTGCGTGCGGCCTGGCTACCACATGAACAAAAAGCACTGGAACACCATCACCGCCGATGGCTCGGTGCCCGACAGCCTGCTTTGCGCCTGGATCGACCATTCGTACGGTTTGGTGGCCGAAGGCTTGCCGAAAGCCCGAAAACAGCAACTGGCCGCAATGGGGTAGGGGGTTTGGGCTTTTTTGGAGATACTATTTTTCGGAAACCTTCACCACCTTGGTTTTCAACAAAACCGAATCGGGAGCCGGGTGGATGGCTTTGGGGGTGTCTTGGCCGGTGGCGGTGAAGAGCATTTTCTCGTGGACGAAATTAATGAAGCGGTGGTACAGCCCCGGATTGTACCGTTTCAGTTCGCGGTTGGTGGTGAGCAGGTGTTGGTCGGTGGAATTGACGAATATGACGCTCAAGCACAGGTACAACACCATGAAAACCACCGAAGGCCCCAGAATGAGCAGGTATTTGATGCGCCGGGAGGAAAGTTTTGCCATACTTGAATGTTATGGGTGCGCAAAAGGCAAAAAACCGGAACGGGCGGGGTTTCGCAAGCACCTGCCCGTTCCGGTTTTCAAATAACCCCATTTTTACTGTTTACTTTTCGAATCCGTAATAAAGTTTCTGGGAATCGTTCGGGTATTTGCCGCCAATCACCACTTCGTCTTGGGCGTTGGCCAAGGCTTTCTGCAACTCCTGCACGCTTTTTACGGGCGTGTTGTTCACTTTCTGGATGATGAAACCGGGGCGCACGCCAATGGAACGCAACTTGCCCGGATTCAGCGAACTCACCTTCACGCCGTACTCCACGTTGGCGCGTTTCTTCTCGTCTGCCGACAGGTTGGCGAATTCCGCGCCCATGGTTGCAAACTCGGTGTTTTCGTTGCGTTCGTTGTCTTCGCGCCGCACAATGTTGGCCGTGCCGTTCAGCCCTTTCAGCGGCACGCGTATCGCTTTTTCGCTGCCGCTGCGGTTTACGGTCACGCTGATCACATCGCCGGGGCGGTGCCGCGCAATCTGCTCGCGGATGTCGTTCATGTTCACAATCACGGTATTGTCAATTTTCAAAATCACGTCGCCTTTCCTGATGCCCGCACCCACTGCCGAGCCGTTGGTCACCAAGCTGTCCACGTACACGCCGCCCGTCACTTTCAGGCTTTCCTTTTCAATCAGCTTGCTGTCCACTTGCTGCATCACCACGCCCAACACAGCTTGCTGTACGGCACCATACTTGAGCAAATCTTCCACCACTTTGCTCACCAGATTGGACGGAACCGAAAACCCGTAACCGGCATACGTGCCCGTGGGCGAGGCGATGGCCGTGTTGATACCCACCAAGTCGCCGTTCAGGTTTACTAATGCGCCGCCGCTGTTGCCGGGATTAATGGCCGCATCGGTCTGGATGAATGATTCAATGGGCAGGCGGTTTTTGCCTTCCGCACCTTGCAAAATGCCGATGCTGCGCCCTTTGGCACTCACAATACCCGCCGTCACCGTTGATTCGAGTTGTAGCGGATAGCCAACGGCCATCACCCATTGGCCTATTTTCACATTGTCGGAGTTGGCGAAGGCGAGTTTTTGCAAGCCTGTCGCATTGATCTTGATCAAGGCCAGATCCGTGTTCGGGTCGGTGCCGATCACTTTGGCCTTGTACGAGCGGCGGTCGTTCAAAAACACTTCCAGTTCGCTGGCACCTTCCACCACGTGGTTGTTGGTCACGATGAAACCGTCGGAACTGATGATTACGCCCGAGCCGGAACCCGAACGGGGCTGCGAACGCGGATCGGCATCGCGGAACTTGCGTCCGAAAAATTCCTCGAACGGGTCAAAGGAATCGTCGCGCGGCTGGCCTTCCTCACTCCGCGCCACCTCCCGGCCCACCGTCGAGCGGATGTTCACCACGCCGGGAACCACCGCTTCGGCAGCCTGCGAAAAATCCAGTTGCGGATTGTTCACATCGGCTACCACGGAGGCCTTGCGGTTATAGTCGGCGGCTTTT
Organism: Sphingobacteriales bacterium; assembly: GCA_043789005.1. Lineage (GTDB taxonomy): Bacteria > Bacteroidota > Bacteroidia > Cytophagales > 172606-1 > Xanthocytophaga. Next base: position 19,701 of record JAYWIH010000210.1, on the reverse strand, counting down.
TCAATGACGACCGTGTTGGCCGCCCCGCCATTGCGGTTGTAGCAGCCGTAGCCACCCATGGTAAGTACGCTGCCCAAAGCGGCAGCCAGTAAGATTTTGCCAAACTCGGCGTTCCATAGTCCTCTCATGTGCGTTCGTCAGTTTATCAGGTTTTGTGCGTGGATGTTTTGCGTTGACGTATAACTGTGTTCGTATCAAAATCCGTGCAAGGTGGATCGGGCTGCCAGTGCTTTTAACGTTATTTAACCAAACCGGCACCTTCCGGATGCCCGGCCTGCCAAAGTTTCACTGGGAACATCAGTTACGATACGAGTACACTACAAAAATAGTATCTTTTGTGTTTGCCAAACCCCTTTCTTTTTGATGGAAGGCTGAAAACGGCAATGACAGGCCAAGGAGCCTGTCATTGCCGTTTTTGCCGGATGGCGTTTTACTTGATTTCAATGGCCTTGGGCTTCACTTGCTCGGCCTTGGGTACGGTTACGGACAGGATGCCGTTTTCGTACTTGGCGGCGATCCCATCGGCATTCACCGCTTCGGGCAGCGTGAAAGAGCGGGCAAAGGAAGTGTAGCCGAACTCCTTGCGCGTCCACTTGCCTTCGGTTTCATCGGTGTCCTGCTTGCTCTCGGCGGATATGGTCAGCAGGCGGCCTTCCACGTTCACGCTGAAATTTTCCTTTTGCAAGCCGGGTGCGGCCACGTACAATTGGAAACCATTGTCGGTTTCCTGCACGTTCACCGCCGGAATGCTGGCACGCGAATCGGAACCGCTGTGATGGCTGAAATCACTGAGCATTCCGTTGAGCAGGTTCCGGTAGGGGAACACGCTGCTCGGCTGGTTGAATCTTACGAGTGTCATGGCTTTGTCGTTTAAAGTTGAACAGTTTATATATGTTGCCGTAACCGTTTCCGGTTACATCCTGTTCAACGCAACTCACATACCAACCGGTGAAATCAAGGGTTTCGCACGAATTATAATGACAAAAAGTCTTGAAATATCAAATATCTTCAATTTAAGTGACAAAATGTCTTCAAAAACAGTCAAACCTGAAAATTTAAACGGAAAGGAGACAGCTTTTGCCGTCTCCGGCCGGGTGGGTTTGGGCATTTCAAAACATACTATTCCGGGAAGGCCATAACGCCGGTCAGACACTGCGTGTCTGACCGGAATCGCGCATCGGCCTTCAGATGTATCGGCGGGTTTCGCGTTTCAAAAACATACTATTTCCGACACATGACTACTCCGGCAGTTTGTCCGCAACGGCTTGCCCGCCAGTCTCCGGTTTTTGCTTGGATAGTTTTTTTGAGCCGTCGTATATGTCGAAGCGCATGAAACGGCACTCCAGCGGGCCGTTGAACACCGTGATTTTCTTGGAAGGCCGCAGCCCCACGTGCTTCAGCGCCTCCATGTTCGAGCTTACAATCCACGCGCTGTAGCCCTTGTATTTTTTCTTGAACGTGTCGCCCATGCTTTCATACAACCCGTTGATGTCTTCTTCCTGGTGCATCCGCTCGCCGTACGGCGGGTTGATGATGACCACGCCGGGGCCTTCGGGCGGCTCAAACTCCTGAAATGCCGTGTTGTGGATGGTAATCACATCGTCCAATTTGGCCAGTTTCACATTCTCGCGCGCCTTGCGGATCACATTGCTCGAAATCTCAATGCCGGTCAGTTGCACGGGCTTCTCATTGATTTTTCCTATCGAGATTTCGTAAATCTTGTCCCACAATTCCGCGTCATAATCCTTCCACTGCTGGAAACCATACTGCTCGCGGTAGTAGCCGGGCGGTATCCGGCAGGCAATCATGGCGGCCTCGATGAGTATGGTTCCCGAGCCGCACATGGGGTCAATGAACGTGGAGCGGCGGTCCCAGCCGCTGAGCAGCACCAGTCCGGCGGCCAGCACTTCGTTGATGGGCGCGAGGTTGGTCTTGTCGCGGTAGCCGCGTTTGTGCAGCGATTCGCCCGACGAATCGAGCGACACAATGCAGTTGTCGTTTTTGATGTGCAGGTTGATGCGCAGCGACGGATGATCCAAGTCCACGGAAGGCCGCTCCCCGAAAGCCTCGCGGAACTGGTCTACAATGGCATCCTTGGACTTTTGCGACAGGAATTGCGAATGCGAGAACAGATCGGAACCCACCACGCAGTCAATCGCCAGCGTGTCGGTAACGTCCATGTGCGCCGCCCAGTCTATCTTTTTAATTTCATCGTACAAATCCTGCTCGTTTTTGATGGTGAATTCGGCGATGGGCTTGAGTATGCGCAGTGCCGTGCGCAGGTTCAGGTTGGCCTTGTACATGAAACCTTGGTCGCCGGTGAAACTCACCGCGCGGTTGTGTTCCTTTATGTCTTTGGCTCCCAGCATGAGCAGTTCGCCAGCCAGGGTTTCTTCCAGGCCGAAGATGGTTTTGGCCACCATGCGGAATTCGTGCGTCTGTTTTCTTGCCATTGTGAGGATTCGTGAGGTTTGGGCTTTTTGAAAGATACTGTTTTGGGAAAGTGATGTCGGTTGCTCACAACCGACACGCGGATTCTCAAATCCGCGTGAACTCGGCTTCGACACCAATGACGGGTTTGGACTTTTGGAAACATACTGTTTATGCCTTTTGGCTGGCAAGCGTCCCGCTTACGGGCAAGCGAATGCTTGCGCCAGTGTGCTGTCAGTCCAACGCCAGAAAGTCAATCGTGCTGCGTTCCGACCAATAGTCGTTGTGCAGCGATTTGTGCGCAAACCCGCAGTGGCCGCCCGCGCTGGGTACGCGCATCCACACATTGGGCAGGTGTTCGGTCAGGCTCTTGTCCAAGCATTCGGGCGACAGGAACGGGTCGTTGCGGGCATTGACAATCAGCGTCGGGATGGCAATGCCGGGCAGGAAATGGCGCGAACTGTTGCGGTCATAATATTCGTCGGCATTGGCAAAGCCGTGCAGCGGAGCCGTATAAATATTGTCAAATTCCTTGAGGCGGCGGATTTTTCGGAGCGGGGCCGTATCAATCTGGCCGGGCATGAGTTGGCTTTTGAGCAGGATCTTGCGGCGCAGGCTTCTGAGAAAACGCTGCTCGTAGATGAAATTCTGCGGCCGCGAAATCATGACCGAACTGGTGGCCACATCAATGGGCACCGAAAAGACAACCGCCTTCTTGATTTGCGGAAAAATGCGTGTGCCCTGCTCGCCCAAGTATTTGAGCGTGATGTTGCCGCCCGCGCTGAAACCCATGAGCATGAGGCGGGTGTAGGGGCGGCTGACCAGCACGTGCCCGATCACGGTGTGCAGGTCGTCGGTGGCACCGATGTGGTAGAAACGCCGCTGCCGGTTCATTTCGCCGCCGCAACTGCGGTAGTTCCAAGCCAGCGCATCGTAGCCGTGGGCGTTCAGCATCCGCACCATGCCTACCACGTAGCCGCGTTTGCTGTCGCCCTCCAAGCCGTGGCTCAGGATCACGAGTGCCGGGGGTGTGCCGTTGCGGGGCGTTTTTTCGGCCAATGACCAGTCCAAATCCAAGAAATCATCGTCGGGCGTGGCAATCCGTTCGCGCACGTAATCCACGCCCGCAACGCGCCGCATCACCGACGGGACAATGGTTTGCAGGTGCCCATTAAAGAGATAGAATGGCGGACGGTAATCGGACTCGGTGAGGTAAGGCATGGCGGGAAAATGCGGGTTTCGGCAGGTGTAATCCAATGATGCGGGTCGGTTTTTCATCCCGGAATCCGAATTTCATTTTCCGAAAACAGTCAGGGTTTGGCAAGTTTCAAAGATACTATTTTAAAACACAACCCGAATGGCGCAAAAAGCATCCATTCCTTACACGTTTTTGCCGGGCCTTGCCGGTGTTCCCGCTTACCTTGCAACGCACATGGCGTATACACTCAATTTTCCCGTCCGGGCGGTCACCATTTCACAGCGCGGCGTATATAGGTTCGAACCAATAATCATTGATAAGGCAAACGGATTCCCAGAAAAACAACACAAATGCTGGCTGGTCTTTCAGGCAAGCTGATTTTTGGGGAGGCTAAACGAAAAACAAACTTACAACGCAACATTTGCGCTGTAAACAAGTTTCGCAACCGGCCGGAATGTGTTAATCTTGTAGCAAGTCAATTGATTCTTTGGAAAAAACAATTTCATTCCTTATCTTTTCTTCAATTTAACGCACTTGAAAATCATGACAAACGACAACATGGGAGTATTGGCTGCCAAGCGGGTTGCCAACTCCGCCCTCATTCTGGCTGGCATCACCGGCCTGTTCGTGCTGCTTTCGGTATGGCAGAACAATACGGCCAGCCTGGACTGGCGCACTTGGACGTTCATTGGTTTCTGGGCGGCTGCCTTGGCCGTGGACACATACGCTTTTCTGGCCCGCAACGAGGCAGACCAGACGGCAGTGCACTACGAAAATATTGATTCGGCAAAAGACGCGCTGGATGCGATAATGACCGCCTTCGGCTACGAGCCATCGGCCAGCGAATCGGCCACGCGGCTCACGTATGCGGCCACGTATATGGTGGGTGCCATGAACCGCCCCGTCATGATTGACATGAAGAGCCGCCGCGCCACCATTACCGGCCCGGCATTTGCTATCCGGCACATCGAGAACCGCTTGGAAAGCCTGAACTACGCCGACTTGCAGGTGGGTGAGGCAGTGAGCTTGCCATTGGGAGGCTCTGCCGCCGACTACGAAACGCAGTCGGGCTTTGGCAACACGGCTTCGGAAGTGTTCAAGCCACGCACGGCCTGAACAACCGGATGGATTGATTTTGAACAGGCGCACCAAATTTCAAACCCCGGCTGCTACAGCCGGGGTTTGAAATTTGGTGCGGTTTTTGCACTTTTACACTGGAAAAACACCAAAGATACCGCAAGGACATGGCAACCAAAACCACCAAGCCCGCCGCACCCGCCAATGTAGCGGCCAAGGGCAAATATTTCAACCTGGCAGGTGAGGACATCAGCCAATACATCACCGAACCGAAGAAAAAGGGGGACATCCGGGAATTGTTCGGCCTGCTGAAAGGCGCAAAAAAAACAAAGCCCGATGGCAAGAAGTAGGCCTATTCTGCTCGACACAAACGTGGTCAGCAGGTTGGCCAAAGGCCAGCAGAAATACCTTGATGCCATCAGCCACCTTGGAGCCGAAAGGGCGGTAATTTCAGCGGTCACCAAAATGGAATTGCTTCGGTGGCTGTTTGAATACAAGGTGGCGGGCAAAGGACAAATGGAGGCCGTCAGGCGCACCATAGAATTCCTGCCCGTCGTCCACATTGACCGGGGCGTTTCCCAAGCCGCCGTCACGCTTTACCAGCACCACAAGCAATTGTCAATGAAAGTGCCCGATATGCTTTTGGCGGCTACGGCACTGCATCTGGAACTGCCGCTTTTCACGACCAACCTCAAGGACTTCCGGTTCATCAGGGGCCTTGAACTCTACCTTGCCCCGAACCTGACCGACAACGGCTGACCCGGCTGCGGTTTTCGGGAAGCACTGTTCTGCGCTGGCTTCCGCTGACAGGGATGGATTGATCTTGAACAGGTGTAAGCAAAGCAAAAACCCCGGCTGAGACAGCCGGGGTTTTTGCTTTTGAGGAGATACTATTTTCGGAAGCCTGAAATCCGGGGGCCAAGCCTCCCGGATTTCAGTTCAGCACCTGAGCCACCATGTCGCCGATAAGGGCGGGCGATTCCACCACGTGCAGGCCGCATTCGCGCATGATGCGCATTTTGGCTTCGGCCGTGTCGTCGGCACCACCGATAATGGCTCCTGCGTGGCCCATGCGGCGGCCTTTGGGGGCGGTTTGCCCGGCAATAAAGCCGATTACGGGCTTGCGGTTGCCGTCGGCCTGTATCCAGCGGGCGGCTTCGGGTTCGTAGCTGCCGCCAATCTCGCCAATCATCACGATTGCCTCGGTGCCGGGGTCGTTCATCAGCATTTCCACGGCCTGCTTGGTTGAGGTGCCGATAATCGGGTCGCCACCGATGCCGATGGCCGTTGACACACCGTAGCCGGCCTTTACAATCTGGTCGGCCGCCTCATAGGTCAGCGTGCCCGATTTGGACACGATTCCCACTTTGCCCTCCCTGAACACAAAGCCCGGCATAATGCCCACTTTGGCCTCGCCCGGCGTGATTACGCCCGGACAGTTGGGGCCGATCAATACAATTCCTTTCTTCTTGATCAGTTCCTTCACCGGAATCATGTCGCGCACCGGAATGCCCTCGGTAATGGTGATGATCACTTTAATGCCCGCTTCAGCGGCTTCCATGATGGCATCGGCGGCAAAGGCGGGAGGCACGAAAATAATGGACACATCGGCTCCAGTTTGCGCTACCGCCTCACTCACCGTATTGAACACCGGCCGTTCCAAGTGCATGGTGTCACCCTTGCCCGGCGTGACCCCGCCCACCACATTGGTTCCGTATTCAATCATCTGCTGGGCATGGAAGGAGCCTTCGGAGCCGGTAAAACCTTGCACGATGACCTTGGAATTCTTATTGACTAACACACTCATGGGATGGGCGCAAATTAGGGGTGAAAAATGAGGACGGGGCAAAAATAGGATGAAAAGGCCGAAGTAAAAACAAACATCCGATAAAACAAAAGCCATGGCTGGAGGCGGAAAAACACCGAAAAAAAAAGTTCGTCGAAAAAATCCCGTTTCCTTTTTTCTTGTACGGAATTTTTCATTTCTTCACTGCAGAACTATCATTCACCGCTGGAAACCAAATCTTTAATGAAAAAAAACTTACGTTCATTCGCAGCCAAAATAAGTGTCTGGGTAGCTGCCATGGCAATCCTGCACCCGCTGCAAGCCCAGCAAATTGATGGCAGCCCTACCGTGGGCGGCTCGCCTGCCCCGCTCCAACTGCCCGCCAAAATCCAGGGTATTCCCGCCAAGGCCAGCACCAAAGCCAGCGGCGACTTGGTGGCCCTGCAAGCCTCATACCAGTCTGCCGGGCGGGTGCGCGGCGCACGCACCGGCTTCAAACCATCCAACACGCTGTTGCAGGTTTCGGGCGGCAAGGTGGTGGTGGATGCGGTTGCCAAAGGCGACGTGCAACAACTCGTGAGGGAACTGCAAGCCAAAGGCATGACCGTGACGGCCACCTTCGGACGGGTGGTTTCGGGGTTGCTGCCCATCGAATCCATTGACGACCTGGAGAGCATCGGCTTGCTGCAATCGGCGGCTCCGGCTTACGCGCCAAAACGCAACGTGGGTGCGGTAACCAGCCAAGGCGATTCGTCCATGCGCGGCACCGTTGCCAAGCGCAAGTTCGGCGTGGACGGACTGGGTGTGAAAATCGGTGTGCTTTCCGACAGCTACAACAGCCTGAACGGCGCGGCGGCAGGCGTGAAAAGCGGCGACCTGCCCGGCACCGAAAACCCCAACGGCTACAACAAGCCCGTACAGGTACTGGCCGACCTGCCCGCCGGCCAAGGTTCGGACGAGGGGCGTGGCATGGCCGAACTGATCCACGACGTGGCTCCCGGCTCCGAACTGGCATTCCACACGGCCTTCCGCGGGCAGGCCGATTTTGCCAACGGGATTTTGCGGCTGGCCGATGCCGGTTGCAAGGTCATTACGGATGATGTGATTTACTTTGCCGAGCCGTTTTTCCAAGATGGCATTATCGCGCAGGCCGTGGACATTGTCAAGGAAAACGGGGTTTCGTACTTCTCATCGGCGGGCAACGGCGGCCGCGCCTCGTATGAAAGCGATTTCCGGGCCACGGGCCAAGCACCGCTGGGTGCGGATTTTGGCATGGCGCACAATTTCAGCGCGTACGGCAACCCGCCGCAATTCTTTTTGCCCATCTTCATCCCCAAAGGCGGCACGTTCATCTGTTCGTTCCAATGGGACGACTCGTTTTTCTCGGCTTCGGGCGTGGGAGCCAAAACCGACCTCGACATTTACTTGCTGGATGCCAAAGGCCAGATTGTTTCCGGCGGTGCGGGCGACAACCTGCGCAGTGGCGATCCGGTGGAGATATTCGGCTTTGCAAACGACACGACTTTCACTGGCGAAACCTTTTACCTGTACGTTGCCAAGTATGCTGGCCCCGACCCGGAACGCATCAAATACATCAACTATGGCGCTGGGTCTTTCTTCGCCAACTCGGCTCCCGGCATCCTGAGTTCCACGCTGGTGGGCCATGCCAACGCCAGCGGCGCAATCGCGGTGGGGGCGGCCTTTTACCAGAACACCCCCGCTTTCGGGGTGAACCCTGCCCGCATCAACGGATTCTCGTCGCTGGGCGGCACGCCGACTTTCTTTGACACGCAAGGCAACCGCATCGGTTACGTGGTGCGCGCCAAACCCGAAATCACCGCGCCCGACGGGGCCAACACGACGTTCTTCGGCTCCGACATCGCGCAGGATACCGATGCTTTCCCCAATTTCTTCGGTACTTCGGCGGCCGCACCGCACGCCGCCGCCGTGGCGGCCCTGATGATGGAAGCAAGCCGGGGCGATGACACCTCGCCAGACTACATCAAGGGAACGCTGGCCTACAAGACACTGGATATGGACGATCCGGTTACGCCGGGGTTTGACACCGGATTCGACTACCGCACCGGTTTCGGACTGGTAAATGCCGAGGCAGCCGTGGAGACTGTAGCCATCATCCCCGACTTCATAACCAACCTGAACCTTACATCGGTGTGTTCCGATAAACCGGATTCCACGCGCCGCTGGCGGGTGCGCAACCCCAACCCGTTCAATGTGCGCGTGAACTGGGAGGTGTACAAGACCAAGCAGAAAGGCGTGTTCATCGCACGGCCCGGCGACTCGTTTTTCACGACGCTGACCGTGAATGGAGCCAACACAACGGTTATCTCGTGGACGGATGCCCAAGGCAAAACCAAGCGCAACACCAAGGCATCGAGCGGGGCCAAGTGCAGCGGCGCGCGCCAAGGTGCCGAGGGAATCGTGGCCGGAAACTTTGAATTGCTCACCGCCTACCCCAATCCGTCGGATGGCCGGGTGAAACTGCTGTTCCTGGATGGCGACCGCAGCGCGGTACACGTGCGGATGTTCAACGTGAAAGGTCAGGAAGTGTACAGCCGCCAGCACCAGCTGGAAGCCAACAACGCCGAGGTTTCGCTGGATGCCACCCAACTGCCCAGCGGCCTGTACCTGATGCGCGTGAACCAAGGCGACAGAATGCAGACGCTGAAAATTGTGAAGCAATAAGTTTTTTGGCGGCGGAAACAGCCGCCGGAAAATAGTATCTTTCAGAAAGCCGAAACCCCGCTACTTTTGTGCAGCGGGGTTTCGGCTTTCTGGAAAAATCGCACCTGAAAAAACATCCCGGCAAACCTTGCCGTTTGCAAACCGGTTTTTACTTTTGAACGGATATGCACCGCCTCCCGTCATTCATCACTGAACCATCCGCATGAAAACCGCCCAGAACCAAATGGTTGCCATACCGGCCAAAGCCGATAAAGAGCTTTCCAAGTTGCAAAAGCAGTTCAACACGTATTCGCGCAAGATTGAAAAACTGAAAACCGAACTCGCCGCCACGCAGGAAGTAATGGAAAAGGCGCAGCAAAAAGTGGCCGAAACCCTGATACCCCTGGAGCGGCAACGGATTGACCTGCGGGTGGAAATCGTCTGGACGCTGGACAGGCAATACGATTCGGGCGGGTACAAAAAGCGCGAACGCGAAGACCTGGCCGAATTCATCATCGCCACGGCACACCAGTTGATTGACGATTGTGGCCGCGACGAACTGAAACCGCTGTTTGAGAAATACGAAAACCGCACCTACGACGATTTCAACCAGCAAGCCAACCAAAAAACCGGCGAGCAGATGAAACAGATGTTTGATATGTTTGGCATTGATTTGGGCGAGGATGCGGACTTGAGCGACCTGAACACGTTCAAGGAGGCTTACCAGCGCCAAGCTGAAGCCGGGCAGGAAGCATACGAGGCCCACCAAACCGAACGCAAGAAATCGGCGAAGCAACTGGAACGCGAGGAGAAACTCCGCCGCGAAGCCCAGAACATCACCAAGACCGTGCGGGCGGCCTACATGCAATTGGTCAAGGCATTCCATCCGGACCGCGAGAAAAACAGTGCCGAAAAGGAACGCAAAACCTCCATCATGCAGCGCATCACGGAGGCTTACCAGAACAATGACTTGTTTGAACTGCTGCGCCTGCAACTGGAATACAACCAAAAGGACAGCGGCGACTTTGAACGCCTGCCCGACGACCAACTGAAATACTACAACAAACTGCTGAAAGGGCAAGCCGGTGAGTTGGAAAACGAACTCTACGCGCTGCAGTCGGGCGGTAATCCTTTTGAGCCGGGCATCTACCAGCGGCTGTGTACGCCCCCCGAACGGCTCGACGAGAACATTGCGCGCGAAGCCAAACAGATGAAAAAAGCCGTGAAGGAAATGAAAAACGAAGTGCGCCTGATGGAAGACCCGGACGCTGTGCGCGAACTGATAAAGCAGCACCGCCAAATGCGCCGCCAAGCCGCCAAACGACCCGTCATGGGCGGCATCATACGGTTTTGACCGGTAGCTATTTTTGCCAAACCTCGCCGCAACGGTAGGTTTTGGCTTTTGCGGGGATACTGTTTTGCCATATTGTCCGCACGAAAACCAAAAACGAGGCCAACTGTTAAAGGCTGTTCATTTCTGTTTGTGAAAACACGAATCAAAACTTACGATTTTTTTGCCCGTTACCATTGTAGGCAACGAACAGGGCTTGGTGAAGGCGGGGAATTTGAAATGCAAGTGTTCAATAAACCACAAATGTAAAATAGAGTTACCAATGTTCAAATTTAGCACCAAAGCCCCACTTTTGCCAAACCCAAGTCATATGCCGTTTTTCTCGCACAAATCTATCCATTTTTCAATATTCTGTCAGCGAATTTTGGTGAAATTCTGCTAATCAACTTTAATAATTTTGATTTTCCAATGTAACTCTCGTATTTATTGTTTTTGAAGTCGTTTACAAACTCTATAACCAATTTTTCAGGCGTTAATTTATTTTTTCCACGCCCTTCTGTCATCGGGGTTTCTACAAGAGGTGGCAATATCTCAAATACTTTTAGATTTGTATCTTCCATTTGATATCGAAAAGCTTTTGTAAAATTGTGTATGGCTGATTTTGTTGCACAATAAACTGGGGCAGATTTTTTTGGTGAAATAGCTAACCCACTACTTACATTTACAATTGCAGAGTTTTCATTTTTTAGCAAAGTTGGTAATAGTAAACCGCAAAGTTTAATAGTTGAAGTAAGATTAGCACTCACTTCATAATCAACTTTATTGGTAATATTCTGTTCAGTTAGAAAGTCATAATTATATTGAATTGCCGCATTGTTAAATAGCATATTCAGATTTTGATAGTTTTGTTCTATGTAAACCACTAATTCATCTAAATCAGATTGCTTTGTTAAGTCGCATTCAAAAATCTCAATCTCATGAAATTGCTTTTTTACTTCATTCAATTTCTTACTATTTCTTGCCACAATTATAACTTTATTGCCCAATTCATAAAAAGTTTTTAAAAGTGCCAAGCCGATTCCCGATGAGCCACCTGTAATGAGTATGGTATTGTTTGTTAGTTTCATTTGGTCCGTGATTTTAGATTTCCTTTAATTTGAAATTCCGTTAATGCTTCAAGATACAATTTATTAAATTCTTCATTAGAATATGGGTTTTGACTTGTTATCAATTCTCTATCTTTAATCGCAAAATTGCCTGCGGGTTTCCCTTTCGCATATTTCAAACCCAATTTTTTTAGTTGCTTGGCTATTTTTCTGTTTTTTGGTTTGCCTTTCATTACAAAGTTTTCAATAAAAAACTCTTCCAATCCCGTAACAGAATTTACTTTATAGCCAATAAATGGATTTTCTTCTTTCGGAATAGAAAGTATTAAGGCTGGTGCGTGACATATCAAACCAATTGGCTTACCTTTATGAGAAAAGTTTTTCAGAATACTGGATATATTTTTGTCATAAAATAAATCAACCATCAATCCCTGGCCACCTGGAATAACCATACCTGTATAACTGTTTATGTTTTCATTGGCTTGCTCCAAAGTAAGTGGTTTATTGAATTTTGGGTTTTGCTTTACAAATTGTGTGGCTTCCACAATTAATGTATCTTTTTTGCCCCAATATTTTTTATTATAACTTTCCTTATCAATGGAAGAAACTACACCGTTTGGGGTTGCAAAATCAACAGCATAGCCCATATTTACGATTTCTTTGTAAGCCAAATAAAATTCACTTAAAAATACGCCTGTTTCTGGGTATAATTTCCCGTTTTTGAGTTTTAGTTCTTTTGCGGCACTCATAATAAATACTACTTTTTTCTGCTGAGCCCGTAGCGTAAATGATGACATTAGCAACACAACAATTGTTATTTTTATTGATTTCATTTTTATTAAAATTTAAGAGTGATTAATTTTTTAAGCGAAAACTGATGCCTGTTCTAAGAAATAAACTGGATTTCAAATCGAAATTTTGATTTTGTAATGACTTAAAGTCGCTGTTCAATGTTTCAAAATTTCGTATTGGAGCAAACCCAATTTTTAAATGTACAAATATTTGTTTATAAATACGATGAGAGGCTGTTGGTGCAACCAAAAGTTGAAAGGTTCTAAAATAATTTGAGGTTTCATTACCTATTTGAAAAGGCAAAACTCTTGAAATTGCTCCATCAACAGAAGTAAAAATCCCAAATTCAAAATTTTCAGATTGCTTGAGTAAAAAATTGGCATTTGGATAAATAATTTCAATTTTTACTTTTTTACTATCATAATATAATGAGCCAAGAGGGACAAAGGCATTTCGGGCAAAATCATTATTTAATGCTCCTCCAATTCCTACTTTAAAATTAGGATTGCCATTGATTGCATATGTGGCAAGTACTGCTACCTGTGGAAAAAAGTCGTTGCTATTTACACTTTGGTTCAAATCACTGCGTAACATTATTCTTGGAAGTGCAACTATTTCCCATTTTGTACTTAGTTGCATCCGAATAATTGCTGTATAGCGAATGTCGTGTATTGTGGTTGGAAATGTTTGGCTTTCAGAAAATGTATTATCATATTCAAAATTTGAATTATGGTAATACACGGCATTAAATATTTTCACCTTTGCACCTATTTTTATTGCAGGTACTGTAGCATTAATCTCAAAAAAATTAATTGTAACATTTCCATTTTTACTGTCAAAATCTGCTTTCTGCAATAAAGAATAATTGAAGTAAAGAGGATCATTTAGAGTTTGAGCATTTACATTCAATGAAAATAGCATTATGGCTGTGGCTAAAATTAGTTTCCGCATCATATTTTTTTAATTAAAATTTATGATGCAAAGAAACTCTAAAAATTTTGCCTATGCATTTACATATGTAAAGAAAACTACCTCTGGCTGAATTTTCTTCTAATTCTACTTAGTTGCGTTGGCGTAATACCAAGATAGGAAGCAATTTGATATTGTGGGATTAATTGTTCAAGTTGAGGGTATTCCTCACGAAAAATTAAATATCGTTTGTCTGCGTCTAATAATACAATTTCAATTTCTCTTTTTTCTTTCTCCACAAAATAGAATTCCGCCAATTTTCTTCCAACTCTTTCAAAGTCGGGGTAAATGTCGTAAAGTTTTGTTATTTCAGAATATTGAGCAACTAGAATTTTGCAATCTGTAAGTGCTTGTTGAAAAATTTTATTAGGCGTAGATGTAACCAAAGAAGAGTAGCCACCAATAATATTATTTTGAATAAAAAAATGTTTGTTGTACTCTATTCCTTCAATATTTCTGTAAAAAGCCCTGATTATTCCGCTTTGCAAAAAACCAATTTGTTTAGCTTTTTCTCCCTCGCCAATAAAATACTCGCTTTTTGTTAGGGTTTTTTCAGAAAATAGTGTTGCTATCCTCTCCCAAGTTTTATCTTGAAGTGGTGAAATTGCGTTTAGATATTTTTGTAGTTCTGTCAATGTTTTCGGTGTTTTAAAATGGCACATAACTCTTGAATATACGCAAGTTTGGTTCGTTCGAAATAAAAATATTTAAAAAGTATCTGTTTCAAAAGCAACAACAACAATTTCATTTAATAGCTTGGTAAACAATTAATTACGTTTTTTTGTATCTTGATTTTGCCACTCTGCCAATGCAAAATGCGTACTTCGCAAAATGTATTACAGCAATAATATAAATTATTGAGTGGCATGCCGAGCGGGTTTCGGCTTTTCAAAACATACTATTTTTCCGCGCCGGTTTCCGGCCTCTCGATTTGTTGCAAGTCCGCCGCCAATTGCCTTGCAATGTCCTTGTTGTCAGGGTGGTATATCCAGTAATTGTCAAAAACCTCCACCACTTTCGGGTTCGGGTCAGTGGCGCTGTGTACCGTTAAGCTGTGGAATTGCGTGCCGCGCCGTTGCTCGGCACGAATGCGTTTGAGCAGTGGCTCCTGCATCTCGTACATGATGAAATCGGAAACCATCAGCACGTCGGCATCCTTGTAATCGCGGCTTTGGAGCATATTCAGGGCCTCGTACATGGGCGGGTTGATGTCGGTGCCGCCGTTGAAGGTCATGGACAGGAAGCGCACCAACTGATCGAGTGAGTGTTGCAGTTCCAGCAGGTTGATGGTTTGCAAACCTGTCGAGAACGAAATCAGGTAACAACTGCGCTGCTCGCGGGCGGCCATCTGCAAAATCGCGAAGCAGCACACCTTGGCCACGTGCTCGGGCGTACCTTCCATGGAGGCGCTGGCATCAATGCACAAGATAAACGGCCCCTTGTGGCGGCGTTTGGTCAGTTCGCGGGTGCCGGTGGCGGTTCCCTGCCCTTTCACGGCCTCATGTCCTTGAAACTGAAACGTGAGCAGGCCCTTGTCCACGTATTTCTTGTAGAACGCCATTTCGGTGGCCGGATCGGTGAGCAGCACCGATTCGGAGGGTAGCACATAGCTCAGGTCGCCGCTTTCGTGTACTCCGCCGATTTCCGTTTTGTGTTCCAGACTTGGCCGGTAGGCGACCTTGGCAATGGCGTATTCGTACTGCTCCTGCTGGGTTTCAATCTGGGCTTCGCGCATCCGGCCAAGCAGGTCGGCCAGTTCGCGGATGGACTGTTCGTGTTGCAGCAGTTCAGCGTATTTTTGCAGTACATTGAAATTGGTCTGTTTCCACAGCCCGCGCGACACATCCCAGAACCGCCCCGTATCGGCCGCAAACGGCTCGATGAGTTCGGCCATTTGCTCATATTCGGTGGCTTTGGCTTGCAGCAATGCCGCGTATTGCTCGGCTTTCTGGCGCATTTCCTGCATCTCATATTCCAGGCTCCGGCGCACCAGCAGCGTTTCCCATTGTTTCAGCAAATCGTTGACCAAGCGGTTCACCGGGTGCGTCTCTTCATTTTTCCCGGAAATCTCGCGGTAAAACTTGTCGCGGTCGCGGAAAATAGGGTCAAACCGCTGCTCGTAGAAACTCGCGTCTATCAGTTCGCGGCCGTAGCTTTCCTTCAGGAAATTGGTCAGGTGGTACCACGTTTCGGCCCAGAGTTGCAGCGGGCGGTCTTTCCACGATTGCAGCCGGTCAAATTCGTCCTTCATCGGGTTGTCGCGGTTTGCTTCGTGCTGCGATTTGCGCATCCACGCCAGCGTGTCGTGGATGATTTGCGTGGCCAGGCTTTCGTTGCCCACGGTGACGCGGATGAGTCTGTCTTCGGAGAAGATTTGGTCAAGGGAGTCCACCCAAACAGCCCCCCCCGAGGCCTCCCCCCAACCCCCTCCGAAGGAGGGGGCTTTGCTGGCTCCCCCTTCGGGGGCGGGGGGGGCCGCTTCGTACAATTTCCCTTTCAGGTAGCGCACCAGTTCGCGGCGCGTGGCCTTGTCGAAGATGTGCCCGAATTCAATGAATTGCCGGAATTCCTGTTCAATATTCATCAAAGTTGAGTGAAATGGGTTGGCTGCACTTGACCGGAGAATCACGGCGGGTTTGGGCTTTTGGAAAGCTGAAAGCCCCGTCTTTAGCGGGGATACTATTTTACCGGCGGCAAACCCTTGCCGAAAATCCCCAAAAAAAACCGGTATCATGGCGGCTTTTTGAAAAATCGCCTTATCTTTTCGGTCGGCTCTTCGAGAACCGCCCGGAAAGCGCAAAGGTTTGCCTGCCCGGCAATATTGGCCCCACTCATGTACATTTGGCAAAACCCCATCCATATGCAACCGATGCATAAAAGAACCGCGTGCCGCATACTTCCCGTGCTTCTCTGGCTGGGTGCTTCCGCAGTGGCGGCACAGTCCCCAACGGCTCCGGCACCCCTTTTCGACAAGCCGACGCAAGTGCGCGGCCTTGCGCAGCGGTGGGAACTTGACTCGGCCAGCAAGCGGGGCACGTTCCTGATCACGCCCTACAAACCCGTGTATATCACCGCCGGGCGGTTGTCCAGCAGCCCCAACGAGCAGCCCACCAGCGAAAACCTGGCCTACTCGCTGCCTTTCCGAGTGGATTATGGCAAGTACGAGGCAAAATTCCAGATCAGCTTCAAGGTAAAAGTGTTGCAGGAGATATTCGGCAAGCACGGCGATTTATGGATTGCCTACACGCAGCGGTCGCACTGGCAGTTGTACAACACCACTTTTTCGCGGCCTTTCCGCGAAACCAACTACGAGCCTGAAGTGCTGCTCAACTTTGCCACCGATTTCAAGCTTCTGGGCCTGCGCACCCGCATGGTCGGCATTGGCTTCAACCACCAATCCAACGGTCGGGCTTTGCCGCTCTCGCGCAGTTGGAACCGGATTGTGGCCTACGCCGGTTTGGAACGGGGCAAATGGACGATTTACCTGCGTCCTTGGTTCCGGCTGCCCGATGCCGAGGACGAAAACCCGGCCATTGCCGACCACATTGGCCGGGCCGACGCCACCGTAATCTACGATGCGGGCCGCAGCCTGTTCGCCCTGACGGGCAGCCATCCGCTGCGCTGGTCGGCAATCAACCGGGGTCAGTTGCTCTTCGACTGGACATACCGCGTGAAAGGCAATTTCCGGGGACACCTGCAACTCATGCAGGGCTACGGCGAAACCTTGATAGACTACAACCATGCGCAATTCACCATCGGCGTGAGTGCCGCGCTGGTCGAGTGGCTGTGAACCGGTGACCGGAAGCTGAACCGGGCGGGTTTGGGCTTCTGGAAAGATACTATTTTCTGAAAGGCCGCACCGCCGGTCAGACACTGCGTGTCAGACCGGAATGGCATATCGGCTTCCGGAAGAACAAGGGGGTTTGGGCTTCCGGAAAGATACTATTTCCAAACTCGGAAAACGCCGGATGAGAATTTCCCTTCGGTGGAACGCGCACCCTCCGCCCGCGCGGAGGCCGGGGAACCCGTTGCGGGAAACCAAGGGCAACCGTTGCGGATTCCGGTGCTTTTCGGAAAAATTGCAAACAACGTATGTTTACCCCGGTGCGGAAATACAGACCAAAGGCAGCGGGCTGCTGCCCGGCAATTTGCGGAACCCCGGTTTTTTTCCGAATTTCAACCCATCCAAACCTTTTGCACCCATGAAACACAGCTTCCTGTTGCTGCTGGCACTCACCATCTTTGCCGGCACCCAAGCCCAGACCGGCGCTGCCGCCGCCCAGCAAACCGGCAAATTGCCGGCAATCACGCCCAAACCCGCCGTGGACGAGTACTTCGGCGTTAAAATCACCGACCCGTACCGCAACATCGAGAACCTGGAAGACCCTGAGGTGAAAACCTGGATGAAAGCCCAGTCCGAATACGCCCGCCAAGCGCTGGATGCCATTCCGGGAAGGCAGGGACTGATTGACAAGATGAAGGACTTCGACGGCCGCAAAGCCTCGCGCGTGATTGACGTGAAGATATTGGAAACCGACCGGTATTTCTACCTCAAGACCCGCCCCGAAGACCAGCAGCCCAAACTCTACTACCGCGATGGTTATAAGGGTACCGAAATGCTGCTCTTCGACCCGGAAATGCATGAAAAAGGAAAGATATATACCATCGGCGGCTTCTCACCCTCGCGCGACGGCTCGAAGGTGGCCTTTGCCATTTCCGAAAAAGGCTCCGAACTGGGCCACGTGCTGATTATGGATGTGAAGACCAAGAAACCCTATCCCGAAAAACTGGAACGTGCCCGGGATGCCGATGGCTGGATGCCCGACGGCAACAGTTTTACCTACACGCCCTTGAACAGCAGCGATGTCAAGGATATGGCCGCCCGCCAAAATACCAAGTCCATGCTGCACAAGGTGGGCACGCCCCAAAGCCAGGACAAGGACGTGTTTTCCTCGAAATCCTATCCGGGATTGGGCATCAAGCCCGAGGAGTATCCGTTTTTGATCCATGACAAGGACAGCAAACTCATATACGGCGGGTTGGGCACCGTGGAACGCTACGTCAAGGGCTACTACGCCCCGGCCTCCGAACTTGCCAAACCCAAGATTGCGTGGAAGCCCCTGTTCATGCCCGCCCAAGAGGTGACAAATTTTGTCACGGACGAGAAGTATTTTTATTTCACGACATCCAAGAACACGCCGCGCCAAAAACTGATGCTGATGCCGATTGCCGCCATTGACGCGGACAACGCCGAAACGCTGGTGCCCGAAAGCCCCGATGAAGCCTTGGAAGATTTTACCGTGACCAAAGACGGACTGTACTTCACGCGCACCAAGAACGGCGTGGAAGCCCTGCTGTATTTCGTGCCGACTGGCAGCAAGACCATTGAAAAAATACCGCTCCCGCAAACGGCGGGAACCCTCGTGCTGCTGGGTAAGGATGTAAAATCGCCCGATTTGTGGGTGAGTGTGCGCGGCTGGACTACCGACACCAAACGCTACCGCTACGAGGCGGCCACCAAGCAGTTCATCGCCGAGCCAATCTCGTCGGAAGCCCAGTACCCCGAATACGCCAACCTGACGGTGGAGGAAGTGATGGTTCCCTCGCACGATGGCGTGCTGGTGCCGCTGTCTATCATATACGATAAGAAATTGCAGAAAAACGGCAGCAACCCCGTGATGATGTACGGCTACGGAGCCTACGCTAACTCAATGACACCGTTCTTTTCGCCAGCTTTCCTGCTTTGGACGCAGCAGGGCGGCATTTTTGCGGTGCCTCACGTGCGGGGCGGCGGCGAATTGGGTGAAGCCTGGCACAAGGCCGGCCAGAAAACCACCAAGCCCAACACCTGGAAAGACCTGATTGCCTGCGCCGAATACTTGGTTAAAAATGACTGCACCGCCCCGCAGAAAATCGCCATCAGCGGCGGCAGCGCGGGCGGCATCCTGATTGGCCGCGCCATGACCGAACGCCCCGACCTGTTTGCCGCCGCCATACCCGAAGTGGGCTGCATGAACGCGCTGCGCATGGAAAACTCGCCCAACGGCCCGGTGAACGCCCCCGAATTTGGCACCATAGCCAAGGAAGACGAATGTAAGGCGTTGATTGAAATGGACTCATACCTGCACTTGAAAGAGGGCGTGAAATACCCGGCCACGCTGGTCACGGCGGGCTTCAACGACCCGCGCGTCATTGCCTGGCAGCCGGCCAAGTTCGCCGCCCGCCTCCAAGCCAGCAGTACATCGGGCAAGCCGGTGCTGTTTCTTACCGACTAAGTACTTGGGTAAAATTACTTTAGATTAAAATCGGAAAAATTGATTTTCACATTTTTTCCTAAATTAGCTAGAAACCGATTAACTGCATAGAAAAG
>JAYWIH010000209.1:0-6068 GCA_043789005.1 Sphingobacteriales bacterium | reverse complement strand
CTCAACGGCGGCGGCGATGCGTTTTACGCGGTGCTGAAAAACAACGTTCCCGATCCGCTCTACAATGCCAGCAACCAAGGCTGGGTGTACAGTTTCCGTGCGTTCGGCAACTACACGCTCACCAAAGGCTGGGGTCTGCAATTATTCTCCTTTTACCGGGGCCGCCAAGTTCAGTTGCAGGGCGTGCAGGGCGGCTTTGGCATTTACAGCCTGAGCCTGCGCAAGGAATTCAAAAACAAGAAGGGCAGCATCGGCTTCGGTGCCGAAAACTTCCTCACTTCGCCCATCCGCATCCGCAATGAACTCAACTCGCCGGTCATCAGCCAGACGAGCGTGAACTCGCAGAACAATATCAATTTCAAGATCAATTTCAGCTACCGCATCGGCAAGATGACCGTTGACGGCGGCCCGAAGCGCAGAAGATCCATCAAGAACGATGACATGAAAGAAGGCGGAGATGGCGGCGGCAACGATGGCGGCGGGCAGCAGGGCGGCGCACCCGGCGGACAAGCCCCGGCGGGCGGGCGGCGGCCCGCACAAGGCGCGTATCCGGCAAAGCGGCCAGCATCCGCCGACAGCACACGGCTCAGGAAAGACAGCCTGCCAGCCGATCTGGACAGCCTGCAATTCAAGAGCGACAGCAGCCAATCCAAACGCGACAGCACCGGACTGACCCCCACCGAAAGATCATCCACGGATGAATCGCCGCAGCCCATTGGCAGCCCGCAACCGCTATCGCCCGGGAAAGCACCGGCACAATATCCGCAGAAGCCCCAACCCGCTACGCCCCCAGCGGGCAATGCGCCCAAAAAGCCCTGACAGGGGGCAATCATCTTGCAACATGAAAAATCCCCCGAGGCCCTCAAAAGTCTCGGGGGATTTTTCCGTTAGCCCCTTGCGGGTTTGGCCTTTTTGAAAGATACTATTTTCCAATGGCGGATATGCCTTCGGTGCAGCGTAAATCGGCGGGGAGTTTGCGGAAATCCGCTTAAATTTGTCCGGTGGAACCAGAAGCCGGGTGACTGCCCCGCCCAAACCTTTGCCGACCACCTAACCCCGACCATGCCCATGAAAAACCGGTTTTCCTTTTTCGTCCTCCTTTTCCTGCTCGTGGTCACGGATGCGTGGCTGCTGGCGCACCCCAATTGGGTGGGTCGCGTGGGCATTTGGTTTTACAAGTACCACTACCTCAAAACATTTCCGAGGGCATTGGCAACCGTGAGCCTGGCCACAATGGCCATCTTGGGCACGGGCTTTTTAATCAGGCGGTATTGCAGCCGCAGCGTGGCTTTCGTGCTGCTCGGCGGCTTGGTGTTGGCGTGCCTGGCGGTGCTGGTGCAAACGCTTTTCCAGTTTTCAGACGGCACTTACGTCCATACCGGAGCCGGATTCAAGACTGGAGCCATCCTGCTGCCCGTGATCTTGCTCACCGTTGGCGCCCGGTACCTTTGGCAACACCAAGCAGCCGGGGGGCGGCGAAAAACCAAAGCCAAAAAATAGTATCTTTCCAAAAGCCCGAACCCAGCACGCATCTTTTGTAATTGCCTGACATTATTTTCCAAGCAGGTTTGGGCTTTCCGGAAGATACTGTTTTGTCCTCCTGCAAGGAACTTGTGGCAAATCCGGCGGCTTTCGGGTGACAAGAATTGCCATGCTTTGGAAATCCGGCGAGCCGCCCAAACCGGGCATTGCACTGTTTGTCACAAGATTCTTGCAGAAGGAGACTTGCAATCATAGACTACCAGACAATCACTTTGTGAAAAAGACCATGAAACAGGAACTCATCCGTGAATTATTTGAGAAATTCGAGGCCGCCAGCAGCGAAATCCGGGGCATCGAATGCTGGAGTGCGCGCGACTTGCAGGCATTGTTCGGCTACAAGGACTGGCAGGTATTCCTGAAAACCGTGGACAGGGCCAGGAATGCCTGCGAAAATTCGGGCGAGGAGGTGCACAACCATTTTGTGGAGATAACCAGCGAGATACGCAACGAGGACGGCGAGATGGTGCAGGAGGATGACTTGGCCCTGACGCGCTACGCCTGCTATCTGGTGACGCAGAACGGCGACTCAAGCAAGAGCGAAATCGCCTTTGCGCAGACCTATTACGCCGTGCAGACGCGCAAGCAGGAAATAATAGAGCAGCGGCTGCTGGACATCACGCGCGTGGCGGCGCGCGAAAAGCTGTCCAAATCCGAAAAGAAGCTGTCGGGCATTATTTATGAACGCAAGGTGGACGACAAGGGCTTTTCGGCTATCCGCTCGGAAGGCGACAAGGCGTTTTTCGGCGGTTTCAGCACGCAGGAGATGAAAAAGAAACTCGCCATCCCCGACAACCGCCCGCTGGCCGATTTCCTGCCCACGCTCACCATCAAGGCCAAGGATTTTGCCGTGGAACTGACCAGCTACAACGTGGTGGAGAAAGACCTGCACGGCGAAACGGCGATTGTGAAGGAACACGTGGACAACAACAAGGCCATCAGGAAAATGCTGGAGGAACGCGGCATCATTCCCGAAAGCCTGCCCGCCGCCGAAGACGTGAAAAAGGTGCAACGCAAACTGGAGGGCGAGGACAAGCGGATACTCAAGGACGTGAAGAAAATGACGCTGCCCAAGAAAAAATGATGCCGCCACTGCCATTTGGCTATATTTGTCTTTCTTTCAACCGTAACACAACCGTGGAAAACCAATGGCCGCCATGCGACAAGTAACCCTGAAAATCCCCGACAAGGACTACGAATTTTTCATCCGGCTGGTAAAGAACCTCAAGTTCGTGAAGCTGGCTGATGAAAACATTTCCACTGATCCGGAAGCCCGACTCACACCTGCGCAACGCAAGACGTGGGCCAACATTAAAAAAGGCTTTGAGGAATTGAAGCTGGTGGAACAAGGAAAGCTGCAAACCCGGCCAGCCAGCGATTTTTTGGCGGAACTTAAAACCGAAGGTTTGTTATGAAAGTCATAACCACCGGGAATTTCGAAAGAGAATCCAAGCGTTTGATCAAAAAATACCGGTCGCTGGCCCAAGAGATTTCCGACCTGATCACAGACCTCGCCGACAATCCCTTGCAAGGCGAGCCTTTGGGCAAGGATTGTCACAAGATACGACTCAAAATCAAGAGCAAAGGAAAAGGAAAATCCGGGGGCGCAAGGGTCATCACTTGTGTTAAAGTCATTGCCGGGGCGGTGGTTCTGGTATCCATCTATGACAAATCCGAACACGAAGACATGGCCGATGGCTTGCTGCTTGAACTGTTGCAGAAAAACGGCCTGCTTTGATTTTTCGTTTCCTATAGCTTCAAAACCCGCCGCGCCTTTGTTGTGTCCGGCGGGTTTTGCCTTTCGGGAACATACTATTTTGCGGGCAGGACAAACGCTGCAGTTGCGGTTGTTTTTGGCACAGCGTGGTTTTTTGTCGCGTTTTGCTTGCTTTGAATAACGTTTTTTGCCTTACATTTGGGCGGCAAGGTTCAAGATGCCAATCCGGTTCCGGACTCTTGCACCCGCATTTCCCCAACACTTGGAAATCGGTGATTGTATTGTTTCAATTTATTCTTTATCAACCGATTAGCCCACAGAAACCATGTCAGAAATTGCGGAATTGAGCGTGAACGGCCAAACCTACCAACTCCCGGTGGTGGAAGGCTCGGAACACGAAAAGGCACTGGACATCCAGAAGCTCCGCGACCAGAGCGGCTACATCACGCTCGACAGCGGCTATAAGAATACGGGAGCCACCAAAAGCGCCATCACTTTTCTGGACGGCGAGTTGGGCATACTGCGCTACCGGGGCTACCCGATTGAGCAACTGGCCGAAAAATCGAATTTCCTGGAGGTGGCCTACCTGCTCATTTACGGCGAATTGCCTACCAAAGAGCAATCGGATGTATTTACCAACGAGATCAAGGTGCATACGCTGGTAAACGAGGATATGCGCAAGATTTTCGACGGCTTTCCGGTCAATGCCCACCCGATGGGCGTACTCTCGTCGCTGGTGTGTTCGCTCACGGCATTCTATCCCGAATCCATGGGCAGCATGACCCCCGAGCAGGAGCACCTGTCCATTGTGCGGCTGATGGCCAAGCTGCCCACCATTGCGGCCTGGGCCTATAAGAACAACATGGGCCACCCGGTAAACTACCCGCAAAACAAGCTGGGCTACTGCGCCAACTTCATGCACATGACGTTTGCGCTGCCCGTGGAGGAATATGACGTGAACCCGGCCATTGTGGACGCGCTGGACAAGCTGCTGATTTTGCACGCCGACCATGAGCAGAACTGCTCCACATCCACGGTGCGGCTGGTGGGTTCGTCGCAGGCGAGCTTGTATTCGTCCATTTCGGCGGGCATCAATGCCTTGTGGGGGCCGCTGCACGGTGGCGCGAACCAAGAGGTGATTGAGATGCTGGAGGAAATCAAAAACAACGGCGGCGATGTGAAAAAATACGTGGAGATGGCCAAAAACGCCAAAACAACGGGTTTCCGGCTGTTCGGCTTCGGCCACCGGGTGTACAAGAATTTTGACCCGCGCGCCAAAATCATTAAAAAGGCTGCCGACCAGGTGCTGGCCGCGCTGGGCATCAACGACCCGGTGCTCGACATTGCCAAGGAACTCGAAGAGGCCGCACTCACCGATCCGTATTTTGTGGAACGCAAGCTGTACCCGAACGTGGATTTCTATTCGGGCATCATTTACCGCGCCCTCGGCATCCCGACCAATATGTTCACGGTCATGTTTGCGCTGGGCCGCCTGCCGGGCTGGATTGCGCAATGGAAGGAAATGCGCGAAGGCAAGGAACCCATTGGCCGCCCCCGCCAGATTTATACCGGCCAGCAACAACGCGATTACGTGGCGGTGACCAACCGTTGAAAGCATTGCAGTCCGCACAAACACAGCCCACGGTTTCAACCGTGGGTTTTGGGTTTGTGGGAGTTGCTTCCAACCGTTTCAACGGTTTGGAACGTTCGGAAAAATAGTATGTTTTGAAGAGATGAAACCTGCCTTGATTTCCCGGATGCCACCAGCTCCTGCTTTGCAATGGGAAACCGGGAAAAGGCAAAGATTTTCCCGCCGCACATTTTTCCCGGAACAACCAGCCGGGGTTTCGGGTTTTCAAGACATACTATTTTCTCCATGCCCACCAACGCCGCCCATACGATACCGGAAGATTCCACTGCCGAACCGCAAACCGCACGCCTGCTGCTTTTTGATGGCGTGTGCAACCTGTGCAACGGAGCCGTGCAGTTTGTGATTGAACGCGACCCAGAGCAAAAATTCATGTTTGCCTCGCTGCAGTCGGCCACCGGGCAGGAACGGCTGCGGCATTTCGGGCTTTCCACGCAACATTTCGATTCTTTTGTGCTGATTGAAGGCAAGCGGTTTTACACCGAGTCCACGGCGGCCTTGCGCGTGGCGCGGCACATGGGCGGCGGCTGGCCGCTGCTGTATGTTTTCATTGTTGTTCCCGCCCCCATCCGCAATGCCGTTTACCGCTTCGTGGCCCGCAACCGCTACCGCTGGTTTGGCCGCCAAGACAGTTGCGCCATGCCCACCCCCGCCCTCAAAGCCCGCTTTTTGAACTGACCGCCGAACCCGTAAGCAGCCAATATCCCGGACATCCGCTCTTTGCAGGCGGACGGGGACTACCGTGCCTCAAAAATTTTAATCAATATTTTTATAAAATGTTAAACAATGTAAAGAATGCGGGGTTTCTTTTTATGTTTGATAACCTTTCACCAACCATTAACCCCACCACGTTATGTTCACTCCATCACTTCTGCTCGATATCATCAATATTGATGGTAAAGATCCCGTTTCATTTACATTTTTCACCGGCTACATGGCCATGTTTGCCGCTGCGGTCTTCTTTCTGGTTGAAAGGGGAAGCGTGGATCCGAAATGGAAAACCTCGCTGCTGGTTTCCGGCCTGATTACCGGCATTGCCGCCGTGCATTATTATTATATGCGCGACTACTACGGTGCCACCAAGGAAACACCAACCGCACTGCGCTACATTGACTGGACACTGACCGTGCCGCTGATGTGCGTTGAATTCTACCTGCTGCTGCG
>JAYWIH010000208.1:0-6116 GCA_043789005.1 Sphingobacteriales bacterium | reverse complement strand
AACGTGCCCACCGACACGCTGGGCCAGCCCGAAAACTGCAACGCGGGCCAGCCGTCAAACTCCACGCGCACAATGCGGCCTTTTTGCAGCAGCGGCACGTCCATGGCTTTCACGTACAGTTCCACGGCTTTGGCAGGCTGGGCGGGCTGGATAGTGGCAATGGCATCGTTTTCCTTCAGCGTTTCGCCGATGCCGGCCTTCAGGGCTTTGACCAAGAATCCGTCTTGCGGCGCAATCACGGCGCGGTTCTGCACGCGCACCTCCACGCTTGAGAGCTTGTTGCGCTGCTTGGAAAGCTCGCCCTCGGCATCGGCCAGGTACGACACCGCCGAACTTTTGTCGGACTGCGCCTTGGCGATTTCCTTGGCGTATTCGGCGCGGATGGAACTTAGTTCGACGCGGGCATTGATAATCTCGTTGCGCGAAACCATGACCTTGTTCTGGAATGAGATGAGTTTGGCGCGGGTTTCCTGCAACTTGCCCCTGCGCCGTTCAAAATCCACGAGCGAAATCAGTTGGGCATTGTACATGTTCTCGCCGCCCTTGAACTGCCTCTCCGCAATTTGCAAATTGATGTTTTCGGCTTCCAAGTCGGCACTGTCAATGCGGAGCTTGTATTGCGCCTGCCGCAACTTGTTGGCCGCTTGCTGCAGTTTCAGTTGCAGGCCGTTTTGCAGCGCGACAATGTTTTCGTTCAGGGCCGAAACCTTGTTTTTGGTGGCGGCAATGCCATCGTTCTTGGCTCGTATCTGTTCGCCCAGACGGGTCAGCAGTTCGGGGTCGAAGTAATCGTCCTTGATTTCGGAAAGCGTCAGGATGGTATCGCCCTTGGTAATGGCCTGCCCTTCCTGCACGAACCATTTTTCAATGCGGCCCGCAATGGCGGTCTGCACGGTTTGCGGGCGGTCTTTGGGCGAGAGGGCGGTTACAAAACCGGTTCCCTGCACGTTTTGCTGCCACGGCAGGAACAGGCACAGGAAAAAGAACACGAAAATGCCCATGAGCCAGTAGGCCAGCACTTTGCCGGATTTTGGCGTATTCAGTGTCTTGAGCGAATAGACGCGCTTTTCAACATCGGCGGCGTTTATTTTCTGATTGGATATTTTAAGCATGGCGGTAAAAGGAAAAGCTCCCGGCATTGAAGGGAGGCAAATGGTTGGAAGGTTGCGGAGTGTTTCTCCGGCAGGAGAACTTTGAAACAGTATGTTTTAAAACACCAAACCCCCTATCCTAAAGTTCCCTCCGTTTTGGAGCCGAACGTCTTTCATTCCTGAAAAATCGCCTCCCGCATCACCGGATTGGCCTCCAATTCGCGGTAGTTGCCCTGCGCCACCAGTTCGCCGCCATCGAGCAGCAGCACCCGGTCGCATTTAGAGAGCATCACCGGGTCGTTGGTCACGGCCAGCAGTGTCCACGGCGTGTCGGGGCCGGTCAGGAAGGCGATGAGCTTGGTACGGTCGGATCGGCACATTTCGGGCAGCGTGTCCTTGAGCACCAGCAGTTTGGGTTTTGAGGCAATGGCGCGGGCAAAGAGTATCTTGTGCACGATGCTGTCGGAAACCTTTTTCCCTTCCGCGCCGATATTCGTTGACAGTCCGTCGGTCAACTTGTTCACGTAGCCGCTCAGGCCCACCTTTTCAATCGCCCAGCGCACGTTTTCGTAGCTCACGCTGGTGCGGTTCATGGAGATGTTTTCCAGGATTGTGCCTTCAAACACCGCCTCGTCGAACAGGTAGTTGTCCACGGCCACGCGCATGGAATTGCTGTGGATGTCGCGCAGCGAAATGCCGTCGTAAGTGATGCCGCCCTCATAATCGCTCATGGCACCGGCCAGCAGTTTGGCCAGCGTATTCTTGCCCGATGCGTGCGTACCGGCAATGGCCACTTTCTCACCGGCTTTTATGGAGAAACTCACGCCTTCTAGGGCACTGTTTCCGGTCGGGTACTGGTATTTCAAGTCCTTCACCGTCACGGCCAGCCCATTCGGGTCGCCTTGCAGCGCGGCGCGGTTTCCACGTTCCTTTTCCAGCGGCAGGTCGGTTACGGCTCCTATCTTTTCCACGGCGGTCAGCAGGTCATACACCATATCCATGTTCACGATTATTTTCTCCACGGCTCCCACCACCAGCACAATCACGATTTCGGAGGCCACAAACTGGCCCAGCGTTATTTCGCGGCCCACCACCAGCAGCGTGCCCAGAATCAGCAGGCCGCCAATGACCAGTGTCTTGAAAATGACGATGTAGAACAACTGCGTCCGCAACACGCTGAAGTGGCTTTTGCGGTAGTACAGGTAGTTGCTCACGTAATCGTCCATTTTCTGCATATGCAGGTTGGTATCGCCCGCCAGCCGGAAACTGCTCACCGTGCGGGCTATTTCCTCCAGCCAATACACCACCTTGTATTTGTACTTGGATTCGGTGAGGCTGGTTTTCAAGCCTTTGGGGCCGGTCAGGTAAAACACCGCCAGCACAATCAGCACCAGCACCACGCCAAACGCCAGGAAAAACGGGTGGTAGAACGAGAGCAGCACCAACCCGAACAGAATCTGGAGCAAGGCCCCCGTCATGTCCACGAGCAGTTTGGGTAGGGCTTTCTGGATGCTTATCACATCGAAAAACCGGTTCATCAGCTCGGGCGGATAATACTTGGAAAGCGCATTGAGCCGGATTTTGGGCAGCCGGTAAGTGAATTCAAACGCCGCCCGCGCAAAAATTCGCTGCTGCAACACCTCCACCAGCGTGATCTGCATGATTTGCAAGCCGCCCGAAGCCATCACACCCACAATGATGATGGCGATGAGCACCACAACCGAACTGAAAATCATGCCGCCCGAAATCAAACCGATGATGGCCTGAATGCCCAGCGGCAGCACCAGACTGATGAGGCCCACCACCACGGCATACACATAAATGTAGAAGATATCCTTGCGTTCAGTGCCCAGCAGGTTTAGCAGGCGGCGCATGGGCGTGGGCGGCTCTTTCTCCGCTTCATCGCCCATCGGCTGGTCGGCAAGGTAGGTCACCGGGAAGGATGTCACGAAAAGCACCTGCCCGTTCTTGCTCTCATCGGCGGAGCTGCTGCGCAACAGAAATTCGCCTGACACTTCGCGCAGGCGCGACGCGTTCAGTAGTTCTTCCGAACCAGCATAAGTGCCCACCAGATTTTCGCTGTCATCGCGGTACACCAGCAGCGGCTCTGCCTGCCGTTCGCCAGTCCGGTGGAAAAAAATGACCGGAAAGGCCAGATTCTCCAGAAAGTCGGCCAGTTCTGTTTTCGGAAGGTGGTTTTGCAGGAACGTGAAGCCTATTTTCTGGCCCGTGAAAACCAAGTCGTCCACGAACCGGTCCACGTCTTCAATGGCGTAGTCTTGCTCACTCAAATATGCTTCCTTCTCTTGTGAAGGCGTGATTTTTTGCCGCGATAATTCCGCTATCTTGCGTATAAGCTCATTGATTTTGCGCGTATTCATGCAGCGTTCGGGTTAAGGTTTTCAACAAGCCGCCAACGCAGGCCGCAGGAACCGCAAAGATTCAAAAAACGGCGCGTACGTTGGACGGGGATAACAGATTTAAACGTATTCTAAATCAACCCGCTTTTGCGATTGACTTTGGAGAATTCAGCCCGACTGTTTTCGCAACGCGTTTTTTTCGCGATTTACTTTTTACCTTTGCGCAGGCAGCAGCTTATGCAAAGGTAAGGCGGTAATTTAAAATCATTACAAGTGAATTAAAAACGATTTTGACCGTCCCTTGTTTTACACGGTCGGGAAGAAAACACTGCTTGAAAATAGTATCCTTGCAAAAGGCCAAACCTGCCCTTGCGTCTGACCGTTAATTTTCCAACCATCCATCAAATAAATACAGGCCATGAATTTCCCAAGCGAACTCAAATACACCAAAGACCACGAATGGATGCGCGTCGAAGGCGATGTGGCGTATGTGGGCATCACCGAATTTGCGGCTCACGAACTGGGCGACATTGTGTATGTGGACATCAATTCGGTAGGGCAGGAAGTAACACAGAACGCGATTTTTGGGTCGGTGGAGGCTGTCAAGACGGTTTCGGACCTGTTTATCCCCGTGACCGGAACCATTCTGGAAGTGAATGCCGACTTGAACAACGCACCTGAACTTGTCAATTCAGACCCGTATGGCAAAGGCTGGATGATAAAAATACAAATCGCCGACGCGTCGCAATTGGACACGCTGCTGGCCGCCGATGCCTACGGCGCACTGGTGGCGGCGTAAGGCGGGGTTCGGGCTTTTCCTTTGCTACCGGTTTTCTGCGGATTGCACATTGGTTCACCCAAAGACCGCCATTGTTTTCTGTGTGTGACCCGTGCAATCCGGTGGCATTTTTTATGGATGAAATAGTATGTTTCGCAAAGGCAAAACCCCCTTGCCGCTCAAGTTGCAGCCATGAACCCAACCGGATTGAAAACCCGCATCCTGCTCGCGTTGTTCTTTTGCGGCGCGTGGACTGCCCGCGCGCAAGACATGAACCGCGCCAAAGGCACTATCCAGATGCTGGCCTCGCCGGAGTTTCATGGGCGGGGCTACGTGGGCGGCGGCGACCGCATGGCGGCGGATCATATCAGGAAGCATTTTGCGGAAATGGGTTTGCGGGCGTTTGACAGTTCGTATTTCCAGCCGTTCACCATTCCGGTGAATACATTTCCGGGCCGGATGCACTTGAAAACAGACCGGAAAAAGCTGGTTGCCGGCCAGGATTTCATCATCAGCCCGATTTCGCAAAAAGGAGGCGGCAGTGCCCGGATCGAACGGCTGGACGGGCGTATTTTCACGGACAGTGCGGCAAAGAAAAGTTTCCTTGGCCGGAACCTGCGCAAAAAGCTGATCGTGTACGAACCCGCCGATTACGCCAAGCTGACCGACAACCAGGAATTGCTGGACAAGATGCACACGGCAAAAGCCTTAGTGGAACTGCAAAAGGAAAAGCTGACCGCCAGCGTTTCCACAGCGGCAGTAAGCCATCCGGTGTTTGAAATCGTGAAGAAAAACTGGGATACCACGGCGCGGAAAGCCCGTTTCCACGTGGATGCCAAGTTTGTGGAAAAACACGCCACCCAAAACGTGATCGGTTACGTGGAGGGCCGCGAAAGCCCCGATGAATACATTGTCATCACGGCACATTATGACCATTTGGGGCGCATGGGGCGTGGAGTGTACTTTCCGGGAGCCAACGACAATGCTTCGGGCACGGCCATGCTGCTCGAATTGGCGCGGCACTACGCCACACCCGGAAACCAGCCCCGGTATTCAATAGTTTTCATGGCTTTTGCCGCCGAGGAAGCGGGTTTGCTTGGCTCCAAACACTACACCGAACACCCGGTTTTCCCGCTGCGCGACATCCGGCTGCTCATCAACCTTGATTTGCTCGGCACCGGCGACGACGGAATCATGATGGTGAACGGTACGCAGCTACCCGATGAGTTTGACCTTCTCACCAAAATCAACAACGAAAAGCAATACCTGCCCAAACTGCAAAAACGCGACAATGCCCCCAATTCCGATCATTTTTTCTTCACCCGGAAAGGCGTGAAAGCGTGCTTCTTCTACACGCTGGGCGGCATCCGCGCCTACCACGACATCCATGACCGCGCCGAAACGCTGCCGCTCACCAAGTTCAGGGAGGTGTTCGGCCTGCTCACGGATTTTGTGGAAAAATACTGAAGCCGGGCGGGCTGAAAAACACCAAGCAAACCGACATTTATCGAACCGCATGACTTATTCCGGCGGTTTACGTATTTTCACCCGTGAATGTATGACAGTGGCTGAAGGCAGCCACAAATATGTAAAAACCCAATAATGCTAGGCTACAACCGAAACATAACCGAACTTAAAACCAAAGCCTCGCTGTGGTGGCCAGAGGAGTTGAAAAACAAAAACGCGTTGGCGAATGTCCTTCCGGCTCTCTTGCGAAGCCAAGAGGATTTTTTAAGGCTGATTATTTTAAGCAAGAACGACCCTTTTCAACTTTTTGATCTGATAAGGGTTGCCAAATACCCGTCAAACCTGTTTTTAAAGCATCTGGCGGTTTTGGCCGACTACGGCGGTGAGCCTATCCAGCGACTGGGACGTTCTTTTAAGGAT
>JAYWIH010000207.1:0-6171 GCA_043789005.1 Sphingobacteriales bacterium | reverse complement strand
ATTCGTGGGCATCAGCGGCAGCCGCGAAAACATTGCGCACCTGCCCGACGGCGAGTTTTTGCCGCCCATGCAAATGAACTGCGTGGAAAAACACGTGTCGCACCAAATTGAGAAAACCTACCCCGACCGCCGCATGATCATCGGGCGGGTGGCCAACCTGACCGAGGCCAAGGCGGGGCGGGGCGTGTGCCAGTTTCGCAACCTTTGCGAGCGGGGCTGTCCGTTTGGCGGCTATTTCAGTACCAACTCCGCCACGCTGCCCGCCGCCATCGCCACCGGCAACCTCACGCTGCGTCCGCACAGCATTGTGCTGTCGGTGATGTACGACGAAGCCAGACAAAAAGCCACCGGCGTGACCGTGCTGGATGCCGAAACCAACCAGACGCACGAGTACTTTGCCAAGGTAATCTTCCTCAATGCCAGCACCGTCAGCACGGCGGCAATCCTGCTCAACTCGGTTTCCGACCGGTTTCCCAATGGTTTGGGCAACGACTCAGGCGAGCTGGGCCATAACCTGATGATGCATTTCAAAACCGGCGCGAGCGGGGTTTTGGAAGGCTTTGCGGACAAATATCATTTCGGCAGGCGTGCCAATGGCATTTACGTGCCGCGTTTCCGCAATGTGCGCGAAAAACATCCCGGCTTTTTGCGCGGCTACAACTACCAAGGCGGTGCGGGGCGCGGCCGCAACCGTGCCGAAGGTTTCGGGGCCGAATGGAAGGAGCAAGCTACGCAGCCATCCGGCAATTGGAATATGGGCTTGGTTGGCTTTGGCGAGCAATTGCCCGCTCACGACAACCAAGTGCGCCTGGGCAAAACCGTGACCGATAAGTGGGGCGTGGCCGTGCCCGAAATCAGCTTTGAATGGAAGGAAAACGAGTTGGCGATGGCAAAGGATACCGTGGAGCAATCCATGGAAATGCTCACTGCCGCCGGGCTGAAAGACGTGCGCATGAGCTACGGCCTGCCCGTGCCACTTTCCACGGTACACGAAATGGGAACCGCCCGCATGGGTCACGACCCCAAAACCTCGGTGCTGAATGCGCACAACCAGATGCACGCCGTAAAAAACGTGTTCGTCACCGACGGTTCGTGCATGGCCTCGTCATCGTCCGTCAATCCATCCATCACCTACATGGCCCTCACCGCCCGCGCCTGCGCTTATGCCGTGGATGAACTGCGGAAATGAGAAAGCGGCTTTTAGATGGGCGGGGTTTGGGGTTTTTGAAAGATACTGTTTTCATACAAGCATCAAATACAAACCAAGGTAAAGGGCGGACAGCATGAACCGGCCTTGGTTTTGCACTTTAAAAGAGCGTTATTTTACGACTCCGTATCGAATTGGGAATTTGCGGCAATGCGGCTCTATTTGGCTGATTGGCGCACCTTAAGATCTGACATTGCGCAGCGATTCAGACAATCGTTCAGGAAAGGACTCTTGGCAACGACCAAAACCTTGTTTTCATGAAACCCACTGAAACCGTGCGTAACATCAGTTAATCAGAAGTTTTTCAATTGAACTTCGGTTGTTAGGCAGAGGCCTTTCAACTTCCCCACCATCGGCAATACTTGTTCGTTACCTGCAAGTGCATCAACCACCGAATGCTATCGAAACCAATATGAAAGGTTTAGGAACTGTAAATATAATTGGCGGTGGCATTGGAGGTTTGACAACTGCATTAGCTTTAAAAACATTGGGAATTAAGTACAACTTATTTGAACGGAATTCTGAAATAACCTACGAAAATGTAGGGTTAGGAATAAGTGCAAACATTTTTCCTATACTTGAAGAATGGAACATTTTAAAGGAAACAAAAAAATTAGGAGCAGAAATTCAGAGTTTTCATTTTGTAGACAAAGAATTGAAATATATAAGTTCGTTCAAATTGCCAAGCCCCGCTTTGTCAGTAAACAGGAAATTATTTTATCAATTACTGAACGAACGTTTAGATAAAGAAAAGATATATTTAAATTCTGCCAAATTTTCTTATGATTTTCCTGAAAATGACATAGTTATATCCGCAGAAGGAATAAATTCTCAAACACGACAGACAATTTATCCAACTCTTGAACTTCGGGATTCCAATCAAATTCTTTGGCGTGGCATTAGTGAAATCAGGCTTGACGAAAAGTTTAAAAACGCCTATCACGATTTTGTTGGCAGTAACTTGAGATTTGCAATCATTCATACGGGAGGAGATTATTACAGTTGGTATGTTGTTAAAGAAAAAAACGACTGTGAAAATGTATCACTTGACAAAGCCATTTTAAAAACCCTTTTTAAGGATTATCACCCAATTGTAAATGCAGTTATTGACAAATCAGAAAATGTCTATTTTTCAAAGCTGTTGGACATTAACCCTAAAGAGCGAAAAAATTTGGATTGGTTTAGTGACAAAAAATTAATGATTGGCGACGCTATT
The DNA here is from genome assembly GCA_043789005.1 of Sphingobacteriales bacterium. GTDB lineage: Bacteria > Bacteroidota > Bacteroidia > Cytophagales > 172606-1 > Xanthocytophaga. The sequence continues at coordinate 3,748 of JAYWIH010000207.1, read as the reverse complement.
CATCCAAGCACGCCGAATATGGCTAACGGAGCCTGCTTGGCTATGGAAGATGCTTATCTTTTGGCAAATCTTTTGGCTAATGACGATTTGACTTTGCAAGAAATTTATGAGACTTTTCAGAAAAAGAGAACTAAAAAAGTTGACAATGTTGTCTTTCAATCGTGGTGGTTTGGAAAATTGTCTCACCAAAAGAACAAGACAATTGAATACTTTGTAAAATTAGGAATGGCAATGACCCCAAAGTTTTTGTTCGACAAAATTTATTCAAACGTCTTGGTTGAAACCAAAGTTGACAGACCAACCACGAAGACCACCAACTACAGCTAAGGTTTCCCCCGCCTTCGCCAAGCCCCAAACCATTGGCGGCCACCTTGCCTCGACAAAGACCAAAAATTACATCTCCCGAAAAGGCGAAACCCCGGCCTGTATAAAAGCCGGGGTTTCGCCTTTTGAAAAGATACTATTTCAGTTGCTCTTTCAAAGCTGTTTTTCCGCTTACGCGCAGGTTTTCCTCACTGCTGAAAATGAGTTTCTGCTTGGTGGCAATCCGGTATTCCGATAGCTGCGTTCTATTGCCTTGGCCGGGTTGCAGTTGCATTAGCAAGTGTTTCTCAAAGGTGTACAAGTAATTGCTGCGTTTGAGCGAGCCTTCCAAAAACCGTATCTGCGTAGTGTCCATGCCGAAACCGATTTTCAGCCATTGCAAATCCGCCTTTTCACCGGGTTTGAGTTTGTAAAGCCGCACACCCGCCGCCGTATCTGTCACGGTATAGCTCGCCTGCAAGCCCGGCTTGCTGATGTCTAGGTCGCTGAAGGCGGCCAGTTCACGTCTCCAGTCCGTCGTGCGCACCGATTGCCGCTGCTTGGTCTCGTTGGTTTCCACTTGCTTTAAAACGATTGGTTTCAAGGAGTCCAGCAACTCAATTTGCCGGTTCACAAGGCTTTGCGTATCCACAAACAGATGGTTCGTCTGCCCGTTACGCACCGAAGGGTCGTCGCAGGCGGCAAGCAAGGTAATGAGCAGTAAGGCAAGCAATGGATTTTTCAAGGAGGTTTGGGCTTTTTGGAAGATACTGTTTTTGGAAACAACCTCACCCCCGGCCCCTCTCCTGCTGAGAGGGGTGAAAAAAAGGAGCCTTTGCTCCCCTCTCTGAAGGAGAGGGGCCGGGGGTGAGGTCTTTCAGGCCAGCAGTACGTCGCCCGTCATTTCGGGCGGGCGGGCAATGCCCATCAGTGCCAGAATGGTGGGGGCGAGGTCGCCGAGTTTGCCGTCTTTGAGGCCGCCATGGTAGTCGTTGTCCACTAGGATGCAGGGAACCGGGTTGGTGGTATGCGCCGTATTGGGCGAGCCATCGGGGTTCACCATGCAATCGGAGTTGCCGTGGTCGGCAATGAGGATGGCCGTGTAGCCGTTTTGCAGGGCGGCGGTGACCACGGCCTCCGCGCATTTGTCCACGGTTTCGCAGGCTTTCACGGCGGCGGAAAACACGCCCGTATGCCCAACCATGTCGGCATTGGCAAAGTTCAGGCAGATGAAGTCGGCCTCGCGTTTGTGCAGTTCGGGAATAATCTTGTCGCTGATGCAGAAGGCACTCATTTCGGGCTGCAAGTCGTAGGTGGCCACCTTCGGCGATGGGCACAGCAACCGCGATTCGCCTTCAAACGGGGCTTCGCGGCCGCCGGAAAAGAAAAACGTGACGTGCGGGTATTTTTCGGTCTCGGCAATGCGGATCTGCTTTTTGCCGGCGTTGGCCAGCACCTCGCCCAGCGTGTTGTTCAGGTTGTCCTTGTCGAAAATGACTTTCACGTCCTTGAATGTGTCGTCGTAGTTGGTCATCGTGACGTAATACAGGTTCAGCTTTTGCATCTGGAACTCGGGCATATCGGCCTGCGTGAGCACTTCGGTGATTTCGCGCCCCCGGTCGGTGCGGAAATTGAAGCACAGCACCACATCGTTTTCCTCGATTAAGCCAATCGGTTTTTCATCTTTGTCGGTCACGATAATCGGGCGGATAAACTCGTCGGTCACGCCTATCGCGTACGATTTGCGCACGCCTTCCAGCGCATCCTGCACGTTGGTTCCCACGCCGCGCGTGAGAGCATAATACGCCTGTTTCACGCGTCCCCAGCGTTTGTCGCGATCCATGGCGTAGTAGCGTCCGGTTACCGAGGCGATTTTGCCGGTGGTGGTATCCAGGTGCTGCTGCACGTCGGCGAGGTAGTCCAAGCCGCCTTTGGGGTCGGTGTCGCGGCCATCGGTGAAGGCGTGGACGAATACTTCCGTCAGGCCATGTTGGTGGGCTATGCTGCACAAGGCTTTCAAGTGGCTGATGTGCGAATGCACGCCGCCATCGGAAACCAAGCCCATGAAATGCACTTTTTTGCCGTTTTGCTTGGCATACTGCAGGGCTTGCACCAATACCGGTTCGTGGTCAAGCGTGTGTTCGTCCACGGCCTTGTTCACTTTCACTAAATCTTGGTACACTATTTTGCCGGCTCCGATATTCATGTGGCCCACTTCGCTATTGCCCATTTGTCCGTCGGGCAAGCCCACCGCCAAACCGGATGCGATGAGTTTGCTGTGCGGGTATTTCAGGTACAGGCTGTCCACGAAGGGCGTGTCGGCTTGGTCAACGGCAGATACCTTTGGGTCGGCGGCAATGCCCCAGCCATCAAGAATGAGGAGGATAACTTTTTTGTCCATGGGAAACCGGGTGTCGGGTTTGGTGTTTTTGAAAGCTGAAAGCCCCGTCTTTAGCGGGGATACTATTTTGGCGGTAGGCCGGTAATCCACAAAAAAAGTGTGCTGTGCACCAAGGTTACGGACTGACTCAGAGAACCACCGGGAAGCCTGCCGGAGTTGCACAAAACCCACAGCAAACAGCCCTCTGCCGGGAATCCCGGTGGTTTACCGGCTTTTCAAGTAATTTGGCACAATTTTGGTGACTTTCCCCGTGAATTTCATATTCATACACATGAACAAAAAAACAGGTTGGTTGGCGTGTCTGCTCGTTTCGGGTCTGTTGCTGGTTTCTCACAGCCGCGCAAAAGCCCAAAGCGACGCGTTTGCCGGTGCGAAGGTGGCACTCAAAAGCGGCAACGCCAAGGAATTGGCAAGGCATTTCAATGAAAACATCGAACTGGTGATTGAATCGGAGAATGTGGAGATGGACAAGGTGAGCCAGACACAAGCCGAACTGATACTGCGCACTTTCTTCCAGAAAAATCCGGCTAAGGATTTTGCGTATGTCCACCAGGGTGCCTCACCCGAAGGCTCGCAGTACAGCACCGGCACGTACCAGTCCGTCGGAAAGGCGTATCTGGTCTATATCGTGGTCAAACAGTTTGGCGGCAAATACCGCATCGACCGCATTGACTTCCGCGAAAAGAATTAGTGCGCACCGGCAAGGCTCAGGATTTTGCCATTGCCATGGTCACAAAAGTACAATTCGCGGTCGGCATCCTCGCCAAACGCCGAAATGGTACCGGCGTGCTTGAACAGCAATTCGTTTTTCACCATTTTCGCGCCATCGTGCGTTAGCGCCCATACGCGGCCGCTGGCGTAGTCGGCGTAAATGTATTTGCCTTGCAGGGCCGGGATTTTTTTGCCCCGGTACACTGCGCCGCCCGTCACCGATACATCGCCGTTGGCGTGGTTGTATTCCAGAACCGGGTCTATCAGATTCTTCTCGGCGCAATCCCGTTTTGGATTGAAGCAATCCTTCGCCTCCTTGATGCGCCAGCCGTA
>JAYWIH010000206.1:0-6180 GCA_043789005.1 Sphingobacteriales bacterium | reverse complement strand
TGGCGTTTTTGTCGGCGGCCAGCGGCCTTAGTTTTTCGAGTATCACGTTGGTGCTGGCAATGTTTTCCGGCTTGAAAAACGAGGTTGTCGGGCGGTGGTCGCCTTCGGCAAATACGTGGCTGGGCTGTATTTTGCCCGTCAGCAAGCCGCGTTGCAACGGACTGTAAGCCAGGATTCCCACCTGGTTTTCCACGCAATACGGCACCAGCTCCTGTTCAATGTCGCGCTTCACCATGCTGTACGGCACTTGGTTGGAGGCGATGGGCACGGTTTGCCGGGCGGTTTCGGTTTGCCGCGCATCGTAGTTGCACACGCCAGCCGCCCGTATTTTGCCGTCCTTGAGCAGTTGCGCCACCGCTTCCATGGTCTCGTGGATGGGGGTGGTGCCATCGTTCCAGTGTATTTGTAGCAGGTCAATGTAATCGGTGCCGAGGCGTTGCAGGCTCTGTTCGCATTCGCGGATCACGCTTTCGCGCCCGGCGTAGCGGTGTATTTTCACGGGCTTGCCGTCGGCATCGGTGCTGTCAAACGCAAATTCGCCTTGGTCGCTGTCCCAGCGCATCCCGAATTTGGTCAGTATCTGCACTTGGTCGCGCCGGAACCCACGGATGGCCTCGCCCACGATTTTCTCGCTCAGGCCGAAGCCGTAAATGGGAGCCGTGTCAATGGTGGTCACTCCGAGTTCCACGGATTTGCGCACGGCCTCCACCGATTCGTTGTGGTCGTTGCCGCCCCACATCCAGCCACCCGCCGCCCACGCGCCAAACGCAATGGGCGTGATTCGAACATCGCTGTTGCCTAATTTAATGAGTTTCATGATAAAGTGGTTTTGATGAAGAACAGGAGATTGTTAAACTGTTGAGACGAAGTAATTGTCTGGCATTTCATATTCAATTGTCCTTCTGGAAGAATCCTGTGACAAATTGTAGCGCGTCTGGAAGAAGCAAACAAGCCGTTGCCCGTCCAAAGGCCGACGGAATTGTCACAAGTTCCTTTCATGAGGACAAAAATAGTATGTTTGAAAAGACCCAAACCTTCCCCGAAAAATAATCCCGGGCAGTCACGTTATTGAGGCAGTCTTGCCAACCTTAAAATCCAGTGCCAAGATAACCGGTAAAGTTTGGATGAACCTGTTTCCAAAACCAAAAAAACCTCCGTGCGTTTCACTGCGCGGAGGTTTGGTGTTTTTGAAAGATACTATTTTCAGGCATCCTTTTCCAGCCGCAGGGCCGCCGAATTCATGCAGTAACGCTGGCCGGTGGGGCGGGGGCCGTCGTCGAACACGTGGCCCAAGTGGGCATCGCATTTGGCGCATAGGGCTTCGGTACGGGTCATGCCGTGCTGGCGGTCGGTTTCGGTTTCCACGTTTTCCGCCGATACCGGCGCGTAGAAACTGGGCCAGCCCGTACCCGAGTCAAACTTGGTTTCAGAGCGGAAAAGCGGCGTGCCGCAGCACACGCACACATACGTGCCCTTGTCTTTAGTGTCCCAATATTCGCCCGTGAAGGCGCGTTCGGTGCCCTGTTTGCGGGCCACGTCAAACTGCGTGGGCGTGAGTTGCGCCTGCCATTCCTGATCGGTCTTCACTATTTTGTCTTTCGTATCCATGAATTTTTGTCTTTGAATTGATGAGGTTGCGTTTGCACAACAAAAAAACCGATACAAGAGTTTTGCAGCCCGCACTCACCATTGTATTTCCAAAACCAGCAGTTCCGAAACGCCGCCGTCGCTGTCGGTCACGGCAAGGGCGTGCAGATGGTTTTCGGAAATCATTTCCAGCACCGCAATGGATTCGACTTTGCCGGCATAAGGCTGGTCGGCCAAGATGGGTGCAAACCGGAGGCGTGTTTCGGGCTGTCGCAGGTCAATCACCCCGGCAAAACTGCCCAGCGATTGGCCGTCGGCTATTTCATCGGCGGTGTTTTCAAGGGTGGCCGTAAACAGCAGCCGGTGGCTGTCAATGGCGGCGAGTCCCGAAAATCCCGCCAAAAGCCCCTGTATTTCAGGAAGTTGGCAGCTCCTGATGTCAGGCTCGGCCAATGGCGTATGGTTTTCCAAACAATCGAAAAAAACGGATAACGGCAGCGAAACCAGCGCGTTTATGCCGGATACGTTGCCGCGCTGCAAAAAGAAAATAGTATCTTTTGAAACGGCCAAACCCTCTAGGTTCAGCTTCCGGTCGCCGACAATCTGCGGATGGCGGCGCAAAACCCCGTAAAACCCTGACAAATCGTAGGCATGAACGCGAAACGGGCCTTCGGTTTCAATGCGAAAACCGACATTCCGGTTTTGCGCCGAGCCGGAGCCTGTGACAAACAATTGCGGGCTGCCTTTGTACAGAAAGGCAGCCATGCCCTCCAAATCGGCTTTCAGGGGTTTTGGAATCCGGTACGCCGTTCCGGAAACGCGTTCGTAAAGCCGGATACTGCGAACCAATTCATATTGGCGGTTCAGCACAAACAGCCACGCCGAATCATCGCCGATGACGAATACTTGCCCGCCGGTTACTTCAATGCCGAAAGCGGATGGGATGCCGGACAGCGGCTTTCTGGATAAAATTCGTGCTTGCAAAACCCCGGGTTTGTTTGTTTCCGCTTCAGTGGTTTTCAGCGGATAATCTGCACTTTTCCACTTTGCCCGAATGCCGGGCTTTCCAAACGGTAAATGTACGTGCCAGCGGGCAGGTTCCCGGTTTCAAAAGTGTAGGGTTGCGCATCGGCGTTCACTTTCTCGTTTTTCAGCAGGTTGCGCACCAAGTTGCCCCGCAAATCGTACAACCGCAGATTTAGCCGCGCGGATTGCGGCAGGCTGACGGAAAGCCGGAGATGGTTTTGGGCGGGGTTCGGGAAGAATTTTATTACGCTTTTTTGCGAAATTCCATTCTCGTTGGCCGTCACCATGTTCGGGTCTTTGAATTTCTGTATCCGGCCCGACTGATAGTTGAGCAGGTACATTTCCTGATTTTGGTCTTCACCAAAAGCCGACAGCGCACCCGTCAGCCTGAACACGAATTCATTGGTGGCCGTGCCGCTGGCACTGTCGTAGGCCAGCGACCAGATATTGCCGCTCACATAATCACCATAGATGTATTTGCCGCGCAAAGTGGGCAGCAGGCTGCCCCGGTACACCACGCCGCCCGTTACCGAACGCCCCGCGCCGGAGGCGTGCGTGTAATCCCAGACTGGCTCAGTCAGGTTTTGCACCGGGCAGTTATTCGCCGGATTATAGCACGTCTTGCCTTCGCGCAGCCGCCAGCCGTAGTTACCACCTTTCACGATAATGTCTATTTCCTCGCGGGCATTCTGCCCCACATCGCCCGCCCAGATGCGTCCTGTCAGGTTGTCCACGCTGATGCGCCACGGGTTGCGTAATCCATAGGCAAATATTTCGGGGCGTGCATTGGCTTGGTTCACAAACGGATTGTCGGCGGGAATGGCGTATGGAACCGTGCCGTTGGTACGGTTCACATCAATGCGCAGGATTTTGCCCAGCAACGTGTTCAGGTTCTGGCCGTTATCCTGCGGGTCACCGCCACTGCCGCCATCGCCGGTGGCAATGTAGAGCAGGCCGTCCTTACCGAATACCACTTTGCCGCCGTTGTGGTTGTCGTAGGGCTGCGCGAATTGCAGCAACACCAGTTCGCTGGCCGGGTCAGCTTGGTTGGGGTTGGCGGCATTGACGCTAAAACGCGAAATAATAGTGCGGAGTTGGTCAGTATTGCGGGTATAATTGACGTAGAAATAACCGTTGCGCTGGTAGTCGGGATGAAAGGCCAAGCCAAGAAAGCCCCGCTCACCGCCAACCGTCACCCGGTCGCGGATGTCGAGGAAAACGCTTCTTTGAGCGGCGGTCACGGCGGTATCGTTCGGGAAAACGCGTACCACTCCGGCTTGCTCGGCCACGAAAATCCGGTTGGTTCCGTCGTTGGCGTGCGTGAGTTCGATGGGTGCGCTGAAATCGGATAGGCCGGGAAACGCCTCGCGGATTTGCAATCCGGATTGCGCCAACACGAAAAACGGCGACAGCATTGCGGCCAGCAGCCGCAGCGCATGGCGGAAACTTTTTTGTGGTTGATGTTTCATGATGGAAAACCCCCGGTTTTGGTGAATGATGGTGATAGACATACGCTTTTGGGCGGCAAATTGTTTGCGCGTGCACCGCAAACCGCAAACAGGTTGCGGAATGCGGAAAAATAGTATGTTTTCAACGTGTCAAACCCCGGTTTTTGTCTTGAATCGCTGATAGCCGCTGATTACACGGATTGCACGGATGCTTTCTTTTATCCGCGCAATCTGCGGCATCCGTGAGCATCAGCGATTCAAACCAAAATAGTATCTTTCAAAAAGCCCAAACCTGCGGAACGAAAGCCGCTTTTTGCCAGATTCGGATGCGGCCGCTACAAACACAAAGAAGCCCGGCTTACGTAGCGTAAGCCGGGCTTCTTTTTAAGTTGAGGTCTCGAGCAGATTCGAACTGCTGTACAAGCTTTTGCAGAGCTTTGCCTAACCACTCGGCCACGAGACCATTCTTTTTACCAGCGCAAACATACGCATATATAGGTGAAAACCAAAAGCGTCCGGCGAAAAAAAACACAAAATCGTTTTCCGCCGGACGCTTTCCGGTTACCGCTTATTGGGCATTCTTGGCATCTTCTTCCATCTGTTCTTTCAGGCTTGAAAGTGCTTCCAAATCGCCCAAAGTCGAGTTCTTCTCCTCATCCTTGGCCGGGCTGTCCGATTTGGCTTTCTTGGCCTTGGCGGGTTTTTTCGCCTCGGCATCGGCCGGCTCAGGTTCTGCGTACACTTTGGAGTGCGAAACGACAATGCGTTTCTCTTCCTTGTAGAACTCAGTCACCTTGAAGTCAATCGATTCGCCGATCTCGGCAATGCTGCCGTCTTCCTTGGCCAAGTTTTTCAAGGCCGATGTTCCCTCGATTCCGTAAGGAAGTTCGATGGTTGCGCCCTTCTCGCCCTTGCCGATCACGGTGCCGCGGTGCGTGGATCCTACGTAGAATACGGTTTCAAAGGTATCCCACGGGTTTTCCTCCAACTGCTTGTGGCCCAAGGCCAGGCGGCGGCTGTCCGCATCTATTTCCAACACCAGCACGTCAATGTTCTCGCCCACTTTGATGAATTCCGACGGATGCTTCACCTTCTTGGTCCAAGAAAGATCGGATACGTGTACCAAACCGTCAATGCCTTCCTGCAACTCCACGAACAGGCCAAAATTGGTCAGGTTGCGCACAATGCCCGTGTGCTTGGTTCCCGGCGCGTACTTGGTCAGAAGCGACGAATCCGTCCACGGGTCTTCGGTCATTTGCTTGATACCCAGCGACATTTTGCGGTCGTTGCGGTCCAGTGTCAGCACCACGGCATCGGTACGGTCGCCAATCTTGACAAACTCCTGCGGGTTGCGCAAGTGCTGCGACCACGACATTTCCGATACGTGGATCAAGCCTTCCACGCCCGGCATCAGTTCGAGGAACGCGCCGTAGTCGGCCACGTTCACAATCCGGCCGTTCACTTTCGAGCCTATCTGCATATCGGCGGGCAGCGAATCCCACGGGTGCGGGGTCAACTGCTTCATGCCCAGCGAAATACGTTTTTTCTCGCCGTCAAAGTCGAGTACCACAATCGTAACCTTGTCATCCAGATTCAACGCTTCCTGCGGATGCGACACGCGGCCCCACGAAATATCCGTGATGTGCAGCAAGCCGTCCACGCCGCCCAAGTCAATGAACACGCCGAAATTGGTGATGTTTTTCACCACGCCTTCCAGAATCTGGCCTTTTTCAAGGTTGGTCAGGATTTGCTGGCGTTGGTTTTCCAAGTCCTTCTCAATCAATATCTTGTGCGAAACCACCACGTTGTCGTTGGCGTAGTTGATTTTCACCACTTTTACTTCCATTTTCTTGCCCACGAAAATATCAAAATCACGGATTGGCTTCACGTCAATCTGCGACCCTGGCAAAAATGCCTCCACCCCGTGGATGTCCACGATGAGTCCGCCTTTGGTACGCCTCTTCACCAAACCATCAATGATGGTGTCGTTGTCGAGTGCGCCCTGAATATTTTTCCAAGCCGTGATTACCTTCGCTTTCTTGCGCGAGAGTAGCAATTCACCGTTTTGGTCTTCCTGCTTTTCAATGTAAACCTCAATCTCGTCGCCTAATTTCAAATC
>JAYWIH010000205.1:0-25294 GCA_043789005.1 Sphingobacteriales bacterium | reverse complement strand
TGGAAAAACGCCTGAACGAACGCCAAAACGTGATTGCCACCGAAATCCTGAAGGAAATCCGCAAACGCATCGGCTTTCTGGTGGACATCGGCCTGACGTACCTGACACTGGACCGCCCAATCCGGACACTTTCAGGCGGTGAGGCGCAGCGAATCCGTTTGGCCACGCAGATCGGGACGCAATTGGTGGGCGTGCTGTATATTCTCGACGAGCCGAGCATCGGCCTGCACCAGCGCGACAATGTGCGCCTGATCCGGTCGTTGCAGCAACTCCGCGACATCGGCAACACGGTGCTGGTGGTGGAGCACGACAAGGACATGATGCTGGAATCGGATTATATCCTGGATATTGGCCCCGGAGCCGGACGGCACGGCGGGCACGTGGTGGCCGCCGGAATTCCCGCCGATTTCATCAAAAACGACAGCACGACTTCCCAATATTTGAGTGGGAAAGTCAGCATTGAAATTCCGAAAAACAGGCGGGAGGGTAACGGCAATTATCTGGTGTTGAAAAATGCACGCGGCCACAACCTCAAGAGAGTGACGCTGAAACTGCCGCTTGGCAAAATGATTTCGGTCACGGGCGTGTCGGGCAGCGGCAAGTCGTCGCTGATCCACGAAACGCTGTTCCCGATCCTGAACAACCACTTTTACAACAGCCGCCGCGAGCCGCTGGCCTACGATTCTATTGAAGGGCTGCAACATTTGGACAAGGTGATTGAAGTGGATCAGTCGCCGATTGGCCGCACGCCGCGCAGCAATCCGGCCACGTACACGGGTGTGTTCACGGATATCCGCCTGTTGTTTTCCGAACTGCCCGAAGCCAAAATCCGGGGCTACAAGCCGGGACGGTTCTCGTTCAACGTGTCGGGCGGCCGCTGCGAGGATTGCGAGGGCGCGGGTGTGAAAGTGATTGAAATGGACTTTTTGCCCAACGTCATGGTTCCCTGCCCCACGTGCAAGGGCAAACGCTACAACCGCCAGACGCTGGAGGTGCGATTCAAGGGCAAATCCATTGCCGATGTGCTGGACATGACCGTGGAGCAAGCCGCCGGATACTTTGAGAACCAGCCGAAAATACTGCGCAAAGTGCAGATGCTCAACGATGTGGGCTTGGACTACATTACGCTGGGTCAGCACGCCACCACGCTATCGGGCGGTGAGGCGCAACGCGTGAAACTGGCCGAAGAACTCTCCAAACGCGACACCGGCAAAACGCTGTACATCCTCGACGAACCCACCACCGGCCTGCACTTCCAAGACATCCAGCACCTGCTTGATGTGCTGAACAAACTCACCGACAAAGGCAATACGGTGCTGATTATCGAACACAACATGGATGTGATTAAAGTATCAGACCATGTGATTGACATTGGCCCGGAAGGCGGCGCGGGCGGCGGCTATATTCTGGTGGAAGGCCCGCCCGAAACGGTGGCAAAAAACAAGAAAAGCTACACCGGGCAGTTTCTGAAAGCGGAATTGGAAGCGGGAAAATAGTATGTTTTGAAAAGGACAAACCTGCCTGCACCGATTTCCTCAAAAATGCCTGTCCGGTTTAAGATTCGGCGAAAAACAGTATCTTTACTCAAACACAAACCCGATTTTGTCATGGCGGCTACAATTAAAACAGATAAATTTGCACTGTTGGAAAAAGCAGTGCAAACGATTATCCACAGTCAGGATGAAGGTTTGCTGGCGGAACTAAAGGCAGTGCTCGGAGAAGATGACAACGGGCAGACATGGGATGGCATGGGCAAAGCCCAACAACAAGCCGTGCTGGAAGCCGAAACACAAGCGGATGAGGAAGAAGGCGGGCTGACACACGAAAAAGCCATGAAACAGTTATTCGCTCAACGGATTCATGGACAGAACCGGGCTTAAAAGCAACGCCATTTATTCCCACTTCCTTTTTTGCCATGGCTTCATTGTGTCTTAAAGACTAGAGTTGTTATATGTTGATTATCAGCGCATTATGAATCCTGTCAGCTTGCGTAAAAGTCGCTACGCGCTTGGTTTTCTGTTTGTTTCAACGGGAAGCAGGTTTCACCTTCCGGAAAGATACTGTTTCCTGACAGGTTCGTTCAATGTAAAGTATGTAACTCGTTGATTTTCAATGGATAACAACTCTACTATTTTATTAATTAAATGAGCATCTTTGAACAGGCGAACGGATTCACTCAGACAGAGCAGTATTTAGCTAATATTGCTCGTCAATCATTTTTATCGTTGTGGAGCTATCCCAATATATTCCGAGATGAAGGGGGAGTGAAAAACGGAGGAACTGGGCAAGAGGTTACCGATCTTCTGATTGTCTTTGGAAAGCACATAATTATTTTTTCAGATAAAGACTGTCAGTTCATTATTTATGAAGATACCATTTTAAGTTGGACGCGCTGGTATAGGAAGGCAATCTTAGCTAGTGCGAAACAGCTATGGGGCGCAGAGAAATGGATACGTGAACATCCAGACCGTTTATTTTGCGATCCTCATTGTCAAGTGCCTTTTCCAATTAGCTTGCCCGCGAAAGATGAAATTATTTTTCATCGAGTGTTGGTAGTTCATCAGATTAATGAACCTTGTAAGCAAGTAATGGGCGGGTCAGGCAGCCTTCTTATTGATACCACCATTTCTGATAAAGATCATTACAATGTGCAGAATAGCAGCGTTTGTATACAACCCTTCAAGGTCGGTAAAATTGACTCTTCACGTGGATTCGTTCATATCTTTGATGATAGATCACTGGATATAGTACTTAAAAACCTAGATACTGTTACCGATTTTATCGACTACTTGAGCCGTAAAGAAAAACTTATTTCCAAACCAGGATTCGTACTGAATGCTTTTGGTGAAGAAGATTTACTGGCTCACTATCTAAATACCATTTTAGGTGAAAATGGGAAAGAGCATCATGATTTCTTGGACGATGAACAGGTAAATCACCTATCTGTGCAAAAGGGGTACTGGGAGTGGTTTTCAATTCATGGTAGCTATTTACGGCAACAGGAGCGGGATAAGCTCAGTTATTTTTGGGATCGTATGCTTGAACATACAATGAAAGATTATCGTACGGGAGAGTTGCATTTTTCCTCTGATTCATCGTTTACGGTTTTTGAAAGCCAAATGCGCATATTGGCCAAAGAATCAAGGTTTAGTAGACGCATTCTTTGTGATTTTTTAATTGGAGCGGCTGCCCAATTTGATATTAAACAAGGTGATTATAGAATTAGATATTCCTTATCAGATACTTATCCTGAAATTTGCTACATTTTTTTTCTTCTTAATCCCACAGTTACGACAAATTACGAGGACTACCGTAATCAAAGAAAAGAATTTTTGGAATTTGTCGCTCGGATTGCTAAGTTGAGATTTAGTCAATCGGCTAAATCTCAAGATGTTAAATTAATTGTTGGCATCGCCAGTGAAGCAGGGAACGAGAAGCCTTTGCACTCATTTGATTTTTTGACCTATCCAGCCGATACATGGGAAGAAAATGAAAAAGCAGTAGCGGAGCAATTAGACCAACAACTCCCATTTTTCAAGGATGTTACCACTTATCGGGGCTGGGAGGATGAATATCCTATGGATTAAAATATTCCCGTTCTTGCCGCAAGTTTAGCGAAGCGTAACTTGTGGCTATTGTGAAGCCGGTTTTCAACTGGCGCAAGCGGAACGTCTGCCAAATGACAGCCACAAGCAAAACCTTTGCGGCAGGTTTGGGCTTTTCAAAACATACTATTTTCCGCAATCCGGCTGGCGCGGATTTTCCCGATTCGCCTACTCCATATTGGCCAGTACCCAGCGCATTTCGCGTTCTATCGAATCGGGCAGGCTCATTTTCAATTCATCGGGCAGCACCTCCCACGTGTACGTTTCCACTTCCAAGTGCCGGGTGAAGGGTTTGCGTTTTTGCAGGGATAATATTTCCAGAATGTCGTTTTGCGTGGATTGCAGCAAGCCGAAGTTGCCGGTAAAAACCGGCACGTGGAAATGGGTGCGCCATTCAGTTGCGCCGGGGTCGTGAATGTGCGGCAGCGCGTCGGGCAGGTCTCGGTACTGTTTCAATTCAGAATTCCGAATTCCGAATTCCGAATTCCGAACGGTGACTTGGTGCAGGTACGTGGATTCGGACAAGTCTTGGAACGCCCTTGCCAGCGGCTCGCGGTTTGCGGGGTTTTCGGGCAGGGCGGCTTTGAGGGCGGCACTGAGTTGCACCCGGCCGATGGCAATGCCGTTTTCACCGAACGCCTTGATTGCCGCCGCCGGGTTTTCGTACATCACCGCAAAATGGCACACATCGTAGCATAATTGCAGGTGCGTACGGGCCAGGGCTTCCGCTTTTTCCTTCCCGACAGATAGGTTTCCGGACAGATGCGCGGTTACGGCGGGGATGAGTTTCCGGTCGAAAAACCCAATCGTATCCTGCACGTGGTCAATCATGCCATCGGGTTCCGGCTCAATATCCAGATGGATGGTTCTGCCTTTTTCCACGGAAATGCGCACCAACTCTGCTACCGTTTCGGCCATGTGCAGGCAGCCGGTTTCCAGTACCCGTTCAGCTTCTTCGGCGGTGTGCCACGGGCGGTACGAAACGGGCGACGTGGAAATGCCACCTTCCAGATCCGGAAAAGGGGATATTGCAAGCAATTCGGCCAGGATGCGGGCAAGCCGGATGGTGTAGTCGCGGCGTTGGGGCGTGGTCCAGTCGGGGCGGTGTACATTGTCCTTGACGCGCTGGCCATGAAAACCGCCGTACGGAAAGCCATTGATCAGGGCCACGTACAAGCCATTGTCCGCGAGCCAGTTCTTGAATTGGAGCAGATTTTCGGGTTCGATCAACACCCGGCTGGCTTGGTCTGACAGGCGAAGCCCGATTCCGAACGGCTGGTGCGGGCAGAGCCGTTGTTTGAGTGGCGGCACGTAAGCTTGCAGCGATTGGAAAACCTCGGGCCACGTTTCGCCCGCGTGGATGTTGGTGCAATAAGTGAGGTGTGTGTTGTGGCCGATTTGCATGGACTGTGTAACGATGAGTGATTCCCGTGCGAAAATACACCATTGACGCAAAAATAGTATGTTTTAAAAAGGCCAAACCCGCTTGCTGAACCCATGCCGGGTTTGGCTGGCTGGTGGCAACAGGGTTTCAAACATAACAAAACTGGCGGCCCGCCAACCGTCACTTTTTGGCGATGGGGTGTTTGGGTTTCCGAAAAAAAGCCCGGCGGCGTTGAACGGGAGTTGCGAACCGCCTATTTTTGCAGGTTCAACGTGCCAGATGCCAAACTCGTAACATACTCCCATGGAAATAGCGAAAACCTACAATCCGACCACTGTTGAAGCAAAATGGTATCAATACTGGCTTGACAACCAGCTTTTTGCCTCCCGCCCCGACCCTGCCAAGGAACCGTACACCATTGTGATTCCGCCACCCAACGTTACGGGACTGCTGCACATGGGCCATATGCTCAACAACACAATCCAGGATATTCTTATCCGGCGTGCCCGGATGCAGGGCAAGGAGGCGTGCTGGGTTCCGGGCATGGATCACGCCTCTATTGCCACCGAAGCCAAAGTGGTGGCCCTGCTCAAGGAACGTGGCATTGACAAAAAAAGCCTCTCGCGTGAGGAGTTTCTGGCATATGCTTGGGAGTGGAAACAAAAATACGGCGGCCTTATCCTGGAACAACTCAAAAAGCTCGGTGCCTCCTGCGATTGGAACCGTACGCGTTTCACCATGGAAGACAGCCTGTCGGAGGCCGTGACCGGGGTTTTCGTGGACTTATATAACAAAGGAAAAATATACCGCGCCTACCGGATGGTGAACTGGGATCCGAAAGGCAAAACCGCACTCTCAGATGAGGAAGTGGTGTACAAGGAAGTGCAGTCCAAATTGTATTACGTTCGCTATCAAATCGTTCCGGAAAATAGTATCTTTGAAAACGGCCAAACCCCGCACCCCGAAATTGTCATCGCCACTACCCGCCCCGAAACGATTTTGGCGGATACGGCCATTTGCGTGAACCCGAACGACGAGCGATACCGGCATTTGCACGGTAAAATGGCGTTGGTTCCGTTCACCGACCGCCAAATCCCGATCATTACCGACGAATACGTGACCATGGATTTTGGCACGGGCGGCCTCAAGGTAACGCCCGCCCACGACCTGAACGACTATGAATTGGGCAAAAAGCACAACCTGCCCGTAATTGACATCCTCAACGACGACGGCACACTGAACGAAAAATGCGGCGTGCCGAAATATACCGGCAAAGACCGGTTTGCGGTGCGCCGTGAAATTGCCAAGGACTTGGAAGCCGCCGGACTGTTGGAAAAAATTGAGGAGTACCGGAGCAATGTCGGTTACTCGGAACGCAACCCCGACACGGTGGTGGAACCGAAAGTGTCGCTGCAATGGTGGCTGAAAATGGACGGGTTGGCCAAGCCCGCGCTAGAACACGTACTGGACGATACCATCCGGTTCCACCCGGACAAGTTCAAGAATATGTACCGCCACTGGATGGAAAACGTACACGACTGGTGCATCAGCCGCCAATTGTGGTGGGGGCAGCGCATTCCGGCTTGGTACGACGAAACCGGCAATTTTGTGGTGGCCCGGACTGAAACCGAAGCCGTGGAACTGTTCAGGATTCAAAACCCGGATTTTACGGCCCAAAACCTGCGCCAGGATGAGGATGTGCTGGACACTTGGTTTTCGGCGTGGCTGTGGCCCATTTCGGTGTTTGACGGGTTCAAAGACCCCAAAAACGCCGACATCGGCTACTACTACCCGACCAATACCTTGGTGACCGCCCCGGACATCATCTTTTTCTGGGTGGCGCGCATGGTCATGGCCGGCTATGAGTTCAGGCACGAACTGCCGTTCCGCGATGTGTACTTCACCGGCCTGATCCGCGACCAGTACGGCCGCAAGATGTCCAAGCAACTCGGCAACTCGCCCGACCCCATCGGTTTAATGGAGCGTTATGGGGCCGATGGCGTGCGTACGGGCCTGCTGTTCAGTTCGCCCGCCGGCAACGATTTGATTTTCGACACACCGGTTCCCAAATCCAACAAGCCTGACGACATTGCCGAGTTCCTGAAAACCAACGACCCGCTCGAATCCAAACTTTGCGAGCAAGGCCGCAATTTCAACAACAAGATTTGGAACGCCTTCCGGCTGATTAAAAGCTGGCAAATAGCCGCCCCCGAAACAGGCTCCCAAGCCCCCAAGGGAGAGGTAGGCGTTGCCATCCGGTGGTTTGAGGCTCGATTTCAAGCGGCTTTGGCCGAACTGGAAGATCATTTCAGCAAGTTCCGCATTTCCGACGCGCTGCACACGGTGTATGATCTGGCTTGGGACGATTTCTGTTCGTGGTACTTGGAAATGGTGAAACCCGAATTCGGGCAGCCTATCAGTCGGGAGGTTTACGCGGCAACGGCGGGGTTCTTCGACCGACTGTTGCGCGTGCTGCATCCGTTCATGCCGTTTGTCACCGAGGAAATCTGGCAGAGCCTGGAGCCGCGCCAGCCGGGCGAGAGCATTTGCGTTGCGGAATACCCGAAGGCGGGTTTGGGCGTTGAAAAAGATACTATTCTGGAAGAGGCATCCTTGGCGTTTGAAGTGGTCAGGCAGATACGGAACCTGCGCAACAGCCAGAAAATGTCGCCCAAGGTTGCGCTGGAGTTGCTGGTTTCCACGCCCGACGCATCGGCCTACGAATCGTTTGGCAGTGTGATTCAAAAATTGGCCAATGTGTCGGCCATCCGTGTGAATGACGCGCCAGACCGGAAGCATGAAGGCCGGACGGGCACGGGGTTTTTGATCAAGTCGGACGAGTTCTTTGTGCCGTTGGAAACCACCGTTGATGCTGCCAAGGAACGGCAACGCCTGCAAAAGGAATTGGATCACCAAATCGGCTTTTTGGAATCGGTGGACAAAAAGTTGGGCAATGAAAAATTTGTGGTCAATGCCAAACCGGAGATCATTGAAAACGAACGCCGCAAGAAGGCTGATGCCGAGGCCAAAATCAAATCGCTGCAAGAAAGCTTGGCCAACCTGGGCGGCTAAAACGCGTACTGCGGGCCTGAATCAAGGTGTTTCAAAATAGTATGTTTCCAAAAGCCCAAACCTGCGGTTTGTTGCACAAGCTAAAGCGTATGCTACTGCGGCTGTGACGCAAAATAGTATCTTTTCACAAGCCGAAACCCCTACCGCCCGTGACATCCTTCGAAGATTTCAAGCTGAACAAGCAGCTACTCACCGCCGTTGCCGAGGCCGGTTACGAGACCCCGACCGACATCCAAGAGAAAGCCATTCCGCTCATCGAGGCCAACCACGACGTGCTGGGCATTGCCCAGACCGGCACCGGCAAAACGGCGGCCTACTTGCTGCCCATCCTGATGCGCATAAAATACGCGCAAGGTTCGCACACCCGCGTGCTGATTCTGGCTCCGACGCGCGAACTGGCCATGCAGATAGACCAGACAATCAGCCAGTTGGCTGTGCATACCGACATCCGGCACTTGGCGGTTTATGGCGGGGTGGGGCCAAAAACCCAAATCGAAACAATCCGGCAAGGTGTGGACATAATCGTGGCCACGCCGGGGCGTTTCATGGACATTTACCTGAAAGGCGAACTGGTGACCAAGGAAATCCGGACGCTGATTCTGGACGAGGCCGACCGCATGATGGATATGGGTTTCATGCCGCAAATCCGCCGGATTCTGGAGGTGATTCCGCGTAAACGGCAGAATCTGCTTTTTTCGGCCACATTTCCCGAAAAAGTGGAACGCTTGTCGGCGGAGTTTCTGGAGGCTCCGGTCCGCGTGGAGGGTACGCCGCAGGCCTCCACGCCCGAAATAGTGAACCAGTTGCTGTATGAGGTTCCCAACCTGAAAACCAAGGCGCATTTTCTGGAAAAACTGCTGCGCAACCCCGAATTTAAGCGGGTCATGGTGTTTGTGCGCACCAAGCAGACCGCCGACAATGTGTTCCGGTATCTGACGCGCAAAATGCCCGCCGATGACATCCGCGTCATCCACGCCAACAAAGGCCAGAATACGCGCATCAACTCAATGGAAGCCTTTAAGGAAGGCAATGTGCGGGTGCTGGTGGCCACCGATGTGGCGGCGCGCGGCATTGACGTGCAGCAAATAAGCCACGTGATAAACCTTGACGTGCCGATTATCTACGAGGACTACGTACACCGTATCGGGCGTACGGGCAGGGCTTTCCGCACTGGCGAGGCAATCACGTTCATGAACAAGGCCGAAAGCTACCACATCGGCAAAATAGAGAAGATAATCCGCATGACCATACCACGCGCACCGCTACCGGCTGATACCGAAATGTTTAAAACGCCGTTTGACGAGGATCAGGAGATGGATATTGAAATTGACCAGCAGAAAAAACGCGATGATCCCGACTTTAAGGGAGCATTCCACGAAAAAAAGAATGTGAGGATGGTGGCAAAAAAGCGCAAAACCGGGGATTGGGCGAAGGCCAAGATCAAAACCCGCCGGTGACACTGAAATGGCAGGCGCGGGCAGCCGTTGGCTTGCAAATTCCGGACAACCGAGGGTTTAGGGTTACCGGAAGATACTATTTTACATTGCGGTTCCGCTATTCCGCGTAGCGCAGATGCCCTTGCGCCAGTTTCATGATTACCACGGCGCGTTCGTTTTCAAATATTTCCTGGATGCGCACGGGCAGCAGTTCCTTCATGATGAAATCGTAGTCGCCGAAAATCTGGGTGCTCAGCCCGTTGGTTTCCACCACGATGTTCGGGTATTTTTTCAGCTTCTCCAAAAACGCCAGCACCGAACTTTCCGATTGGTCGTGCAGCGGATACAGGCTTATCTCGACGGTCACTTTCATGGAATTTGAACGGTTTATCGTCAGAATGATTGACTAGGCAAAAACGGCTTTGCGAAAATAGTATCTTTTGAAATGCCCAAACCTGTTTGTGTCCGTGAATTGCGCTGCCGGACTTGGAAAGTCCGGCTACCGGCAATCACATCATCCGGTACCAGTCCATTATTTTTTCCTTGGTCAGGTGGCTGCGCCAGTCCGGGCCGTAGGCGTGAATCCACATGTGTTCCAGCGCGATTGCCACATCGGCCATGCGCGAAATTTCCTCTTCCGTCCACGATTTCGCCAGGTTTTTGGGCAGGATAACACGGTGCAAGTCAAGCATTTGCCGGAATTCACCCACGTATTCGCCATACACCGAATCCAGCACGTCAAAGGCGATGCAATTGGCAATGCCATGCCGGTAGCCAAACACAAAAGAAAGCCCGTAAGACAGCGCGTGGCAGGCCCCGACCTCCGAATACGTCAGGCTCAAGCCGCCCATGTACGACGAGATGATCAGTTTCTCGTCGGCTTCGGTGCGCGAAATGTCTTCGCGCAAAAACACTTCCTGACACAGTTCCAAGGCTTTTTCGCCAAATGCCGTGCTGAACGCATTGTTTTTGGTGCCCGTCAGCGACTCCACACAGTGGATATACGAATCCATTCCCGTATAAAACCGCTGGTCGGTCGGCGCGTCGGCCACCACTTCCGGGTCAAGGATTATCTGGTCGAAAATGGTGTAATCGCACTTGATGCCCAGTTTTTTCACGGGTCCGGTCAGCACGGCGGTCATCGAAACTTCGGCTCCGGTTCCGGCCAGTGTGGGCACGCCAATCTTATACACGCCCCGGTTTTTGATCAGGTTCAGGCCTTGGTATTGCGTGGCCGGGCCGGGATTGGTGAGCAGCAGCGACACGGCTTTGGCAATGTCCATTACGCTGCCGCCGCCAATGCCGACCAAGCCAGCGGGCGGTTTGCCGTAGGCGTGGATGCGGGCGGTAAGTTCGTCAACCTGTTCGGTGGTCGGTTCCTTGTCCACATTCACCCACACCAGTTTGTCGCGGTCTTCGTGTACGGGCAGGCGCTGGGCAAAAGGCTGGTTGTGAAACACATCGTCCACCAAAAACACGAAACAATCGTCCGCATTGGTTTTTCTGGCATCCATGATTTCGCGCAACTGGCCGAAGGCACCCTTGCCAAACACGCATTTCTCGACACTTTTGAAGTTTTTGAACATATCTGTTTAGCTGGCATCATTCGCGCCGACGAAGCAATTGGGTGTTTTTCAGTAACCGTGCAAATTATTTCTTCAGGCTTTCGATGGCACGTAAAACCATCTCAAACTTGGCATCAACCGACTGTTTCCACTCGTCGGTTGACCGCTTCCACTCATCATCCTTTGCGAACCTTGCATCCACCGATTGTTTCCACTCATCGTCTTTCAATGACTTCTGCAACAGAAATTCGATGTTATCGGAATGTCGGCCAAGAATCTGGATTATCTGCAGTTGTCCGGTTCGTTGGGTCGAAACGTCTTGACCAATGCGGTCTACTTTCAGTAAAATCTCGGAAAACATTTCTTCCAATTGCGAAATACGTTCTTTTTCGGTCATTGCTTTTTTTTATCTTGAGGTTGATCTGACAGGAGGTTTCATCCTGTAGAAAGATACTATTTTGCCTTCCCCGATTGTGTTTTGCTCGTCGCGGCGGCGCAATACCTGACAAATCGCCGTTTATCAAGCAGGCATTGCGCCCCCGGAAATCACACGGATATGCTTCGGGTTGAAAGTTAATCGAACTCGTTTCACAAAGTTATTCCGCTTCCCAGACAATTCAAGAATTTGGGTATCTTTGTTTACAAAACCCTGTTTTTTAAAATTATGGGAGAACGGCAGGCAAACACGCATTTCAACTCTTTCAAAGACTTTCTCGCCTTTGAAGAACACAGCGACATCCGTTATGAATACCACAATGGCGAGGTGTTTGCAATGGCGGGAACCACGCTGGTTCATAACCGGCTGGTGAACAACGCCGCCGACATTTTAAAAGCAGTTTTCAGGCCCAAAGGATGCCACATATACACGGAAAGCGTCAAACTGGAAGTGATTCGCGATTCGTATTATCCGTATCCCGATGTGATGGTGACGTGCCATGAATTGGACAAACAAGGGAAATACTCAATCAAGAATCCGGTGGTTTTGGTGGAGGTGCTTTCCAAATCAACCGCCGAAATGGATCGGGAATTTAAGCTGCAACGCTACAAAAAACTGCCCTCCTTACAATATTACCTGCTCGTTTCGCAGGACAAATATCTGGTGGAACTATATGGCCGAACCGATAATCCAAGCATTTGGACTTACCAATCGTTTGATAAGCTGGCCGATAAAATTAGACTGGACCGGCTGGATTGCCAGATGTCCGTTGCGGATATGTACGGAGACATTTCATTTGAACCGGAAATGGCTGAAAACACCGGCGTTTTAAAATAGTATCTTTCAAAAACCCCAAACCTCACACAAACCCAAACTTCGCCCAGAGTTCTGGCATGGGGGCTTGCAGTATGAGTTCCTCTTTTTGTACGGGATGCACAAACGTGGTGCGGTACGAATGCAGGAAAATGCTGCCGTCGGGGCTGCTGCGCGGGTAGCCGTATTTCAAATCGCCCACAATCGGGCATTGGATGGCTTGCAGTTGCGCCCTGATTTGGTGGTGGCGGCCCGTGAGCAGGTTGATTTCCAGCAGCTTGTATTTTTCGGAACGCTCGATCAATTCGTATTTCAATTCGGCACGGAGGCTGTTTTTCACTTCGGCGGGGTGGGCTTTGGCGGTGTTGTTTTTTTCATTGCGCGTAAGCCAATGCACCAGCGTATCCGATTCGTGCGGCGGCTGGCTGGCGGTCACGGCGCGGTACACTTTCTCAATGTCGCGCTGTTTAAACAGTTCGTTGAGCCGCACCAACGCCTTGGACGTGCGGGCAAAAACCACCAGCCCGCTCACCCGCCGGTCCAGCCGGTGCGCCACGCCCAGAAAGACCTCGCCCGGCTTGCCGTATTTGTCCTTGATATACTGCTTGAGCAAGTCTTCCAGTGCGGCATCGCCGCTTTTGTCGGCCTGCACAAGCACGCCGCTGGCCTTGTTCACCACAATCAGGTGGTTGTCTTCGTACACAACCGAGAACGGCTGGCTTGGTACTGATGGTTGGTCGGTCATGGAAACTGTCACACTTGAAAAATAGTATCTTTTGAAAAGCCCAAACCTCGGCGATGTCAAAAACCCAAGGCTGGATTTTCATTCCTCAAGCCGCCACCGAAAGTTTTTTGCTGACGGTCTCCATCACTTGTGCCAGTTTTTCGCAACGGTCTTTCAGTTGCTCGTCCGTCCAGCCGATTTTTACTTGCAGCGAAATCAGGCGCGAAATCAGGTTGTCGGATTTGGGCACGTACGAACGGATGTTCGACCAGTCTTGTGGCCGTGGTTGGTGCGCAATCGGCATCGGGTTCAATGTTTTCAAACCCATCAGGTGGTCCCAGTTCTTGATATAATGATAATTGTTGTCGTACCAATACTGGAACGCGTCCAAACCCTGAGCTTTCATCTCATCAATTGCCAGACGCGTTGCGGCCTCGTCGGGTAGGAAAAACGACAGGAACGTGGCCGAATCTCCGGCCTCATCCGTCATTTCGCGGAACTGCACAAACGGGAACCTGCCCAATGCTTCCACCATCGCCGCCTTGTTTTTGCGCTGGATTTCAATGAACCGGTCTATTTTGCGCATCTGCGCCAAGCCCACCGCCGCGTTGAATTCGCCGATGCGGAAGTTGATGCCCAGTACCGGATGCGTTTCAGCCCCGCGATTGTTGCCGAGGTGGTCGTGGCCGTGGTCGGAGAACATATCGGCGTTGCGGTACAGTTGCTCGTCGTTGGTGACCACCACGCCGCCCTCGCCGCACGTGGTAATCTTAAAATAATCGAATGAATAGCAGCCCACCTTTCCCCACAAGCCGGCTTTTTTGCCATGGTAGCTGGCTCCCAACGCCTGCGCCGAATCCTCGATCAGCATCACGTTGTTTTGCTCGCAGACTCGCACAATCTCGTCCATTTTGGCCATGGCACCGCACATCTGCACCAGCAGCACGGCTTTGGTCTTGGGCGTGATGGCCGCCTTGATGCCCTCCGGCGAGAGATTCAGCGTCTCGTCAATCTCGGCGAAAACCGGAATGGCTCCCGCCCACAAAACGGCCTCGATGGTGGCGATGTATGTGAACGGCGGCACAATCACTTCGTCGTTGTAGCCCACGCCACACGCGGCCAAGGCGCAGGCTACCGCAGTACTGCCGCTGCTGACACTGTGGGCGTATTTGGCTCCGACAAAATCGGCCACGGCGCGTTCGAATTCCAGTGATTTCCAGTTTCCCTGGCGTTCGGCATCGTGGTTGTAGCGAAACATCACGCCGGTTTCAAGAACATCCATCACCTCGCGGCGTTCCTCTTCTCCAAAAAATTCCATTCCGGGCATACTCAGGGTAGGGTTTAGGAATTGTGAAATACGGGTTTGCTTTTGCAAAACAACGTACAAACTAACGGTTTACCAGCCGGAAAACAAAATGCCGCCGCAACCGGGTTCGCCAATGACTTATGCATTTGAAAATAGTATGTTTGGAAAAGCCCAAACCCCGCTTGTCGGAGTGACAATGGAAATAGTATCTTTCAAAAATGCGAAACCCACCTAAAAAAGACAGGCCGCCCGGTGCCGGGCGGCCTGTCTGTGACTTGCGGAAATTCGGCACGTCAAGCCAACTCCAAAAGCCGGATGCGGATTTCCAATTGGTCGCCGGTGGCTTTTTCACTCCGCATTCCGAAATCCAAATTCGGCATTCACATTATTCCGCTTTTGCACCGCGCAGGCCGCGTGGTATTTCAATGGAGGCAATCGGGATCAGCGGTGAATTGAGAATAGTGTATTTTTCGGCCTTCAACTCGCTCACTTTCACGGATTTGCCCAAGTCCAGATTGGTCACGTCCACATCCACGTAGTCGGGCATATCTTTAGGCAATGCCTTCACGCTGATCTTGCGCAGCTTGGTGCTGATCTTGCCACCTTTGGTCACGCCCACCGCCGTACCGATCATGCGGATGGGCACTTGCATTTTCACGGGCTTGTTTTCGTCCATTTCCAAGAAATCCACGTGCAGGATCACCTCGTTCACCGGATGGAACTGGGCTTCCTGCATCACGGCTTGGTAGTGTTTGCCTTCGATGTTCAAATCCACTTGGTACACATTGGGCGTGTAGAGCAATTCGCGGAAAAGAATCATCGGCACGGAAAAATGCACTTGGTCTTTGCCGCCGTACAACACGCAGGGAACTTGGCTGGCCGAACGCAGGTCTTTCGACGCTTTCTTGCCGAGATTTGCTCTTTGATACCCTATAATCTCGAGTACTTTCATTGTATTTTACTTGTTAAAATTGAAAAAAATTGAATTGGAGTTGACTGTCTTTGATCGTAAGGTCTATTTTTGATGAAAATGCGTGCCGGGTTTGTGGTTTTCAGAACATACTATTTTCAAACCTGCAAAAAAAGCGTGCTGATGGATTCGTGGTCGTGTACGTTGCGGATGGCTTTGGCAAACAGTTCGGCCACGGTCAGCACCTTTATTTTCGGCGATTCCTGCTTGAGCTGGATGGTGTCGGACACCACCAGTTCTTCCAACACCGAATTATTTATGTTTTCAAACGCCTTGCCCGACATGATCGGGTGCGTGCAAACCGCCCGCACCGACTTTGCACCCTTGTCCATGATAATCTGCGCGGCCTTGGTTATGGTGCCCGCCGTGTCCACCAAGTCATCCACCAATACCACGTTTGCGCCTTCCACATCACCGATAATCTGCATCGAGGCTATCTCGTTGGCGCGTTGGCGATGCTTGTCGCAGACCACGATATCGGCACCGAAATACTTGGCGAATGCCCTTGCCCGGCTCACGCCGCCCACATCGGGCGAGGCAATGACCAGGTTTTCAAGGTTCAAATTGCGGAAATATGGCACGAAAACCGCTGATCCGTCCAAGTGATCCACCGGAACATCAAAAAAGCCTTGTATCTGTCCGGCGTGCAGGTCGCAGGCCATGAGGCGGCTGGCTCCGGCGGCAATCAGCAGGTTGGCCACTAATTTGGCCGCAATGGCCACGCGCGGCTTGTCCTTGCGGTCTTGGCGGGCATAGCCAAAATAGGGCACTACCACCGTAACATACTTGGCCGATGCCCGTTTGGCCGCATCAATCATGAGCAGCAGTTCCATCAGGTTGTCGGCGGGCGGCTGCGTGGACTGGATCAAAAACACATCGCATCCGCGTACCGATTCCTCAAAGTACGGCGACATTTCGCCATCGCTGAACCTTTGCAGCGTGGCCTTGCCCAACGGCTTGCCGTAATAATAGGCAATCTTGTCGGACAGGTACTTGGAGCCGGAACCCGAAAACAATTTGACTGAGTAAGACGAGGCCATAAAAATGGGGACGGGCGTGGGTGGCGGCGGCTTAAAATGAGGCGACAAAAGTAGCGTTTTGATGGCTAACAACCAAACAAACCCGGAATATTCGTTGGCGGAATTTCGGTTTTGCACTGCGGATTGGTTTTTTCAAGTGCCGGGTTTGGGGTTTCCAAGAGATACTATTTTTGGCGGATCGGGTGCGGCACATATTTTCGGCGGCGTGCCCGCAACTTTGTGAACTATTTTCGCGTACTTTGCTGCAAAACCCCGTGTTTACCTTGGCGAGCGTTTAGTTATTAACCCATGCAACAACTATTTTATCCGATACTGCTATGAAATCACGCGTACTATTTTTCTTGGCTGGCTTTCTGCTGCTGGCAACGGGGTTTGCTTGGGGGCAAAACCCATCAATTAATGCTCCCGCGGATGGGGCAATTGTGAACCCGTGTGGTTTCAATGTAACCGTGCAAGGTACTTCAGCCAGCACGAGACGATTGGAAGTTACTATTCTTGACGACCAAGGTGCTCAAATCGGGGCTACTCTTTTTCGCATACGTCTAAATAATACTCAAGCCCTACTTCCTGTTACTATTCCTATTCCAGCACTTCCGGAAGGCAATAAAGATTATTTTATATTTGTAGTGGCTTATTCGACCCTTTCTAACAACCCAGCAAATATCATAGGTGACAATGCAATAGGAGTAACCGCAAGTGCATTGCCCGCCGGTTCAGCACCGGTCGTGACGGCACCCGCAAACGGGGCAACAGGAATATCCATCACACCCACAATAAATGTAGCGGCTTATACTGGATGTGGCACATTGACACGTGCCACTATTGAACTTGACAGGTTTCCCGCCAACTGGACTAATCCGGATTTTCAAACAATTATCGTAAATAACAGTAATGGGCCATTCAGTTTTGTGCCTCCCGCCGCACTGGACTATGGAACCCAATATCAAATCCGGGTGGTTTTCCAAAACAACCTCGGGCAATCCATAGATACCACCGTCACCAGTTTCACCACCCTGCCCATTACGCCGACCAATCCGGTGCTCAACTCGCCGGCAGATCAATCCACGGCCACCTTATGTTCAGATGTAGTCCTGAACGTAAATGCAAACAACGTGGCCGCCCAGCGGTTGCAGGTAAAGGTTTTCCCCAATGGATTGCCGAATTCCGCCATATATGACCAGACATTCACTTTCACGAATGCCACCCAGGCAACCACTGCTTTCAACGTGACCCTGTTGCGGACTTTGTTCATACCCGGTGTCCAATACCTGATTGAACTCACATCGCGGACTGCCGCCAACGGATTCATAGGGCAATCGTATAATACGCTCAACACCAACAATAGTGCCACCGCTGCCGCCAACACGCCGGTCATCACCTCGCCAACGGATGGCTCAACGGTGAACACCTTCACACCAACCATCCAAATCCAGTCGCCTTTTGCGGGTTGCACGCTGAATTCGGTCGTGTATGAGATATTTGCGGGAGCCACACCTGTTCCTCCCGCGATTGGAGAAACACCCGTAGCATCAGCTACTTTCAACACGCCCACCTACGCTTGGACGATTCCGGTATTCCTGACCGCCGGGGCCACCTACCGCGCAAGGGTGACGTACAACACGGCAATCGGAACGTTTTCAGACATAAATGTATTCACGGTTGATGCCACGCCGGCTGTAAGCATCACCAGCCCGCTGGATTTGACCAACCTTAACCCGTGCGGTTTCCCGGTATCGGTGGCAGCTTATCCGAACGCAACAACGGTAAAGGTGGAGTACAAGCGTCCTGCTGATGTAACGTATACCGTATTTTACAGCACTCCGGTCATTGCCAGTACCCCCATGTCATTTGCATTTGACAATACCCAATTGCAACCAGACCAAGCGTATGATTTGCGATTAACCGCTGGTACAGGAACGGGGGTAGGTTTCGTTCCTTTTTCAACTTCAGTTGCCGATTTTACATTTTCAACCGGCAACATTCCCGGCAACCTGCTCCCCACGCTGGTGTCACCCGCCAACTTAGCCACGGGTGTTTCGCTCGCGCCTACAATTACTTTTGGAGCCTACCAAGGAACTTGCGGTGCGGTAAGTTCCTATGAGGTGACGATTGTACCCGTGGGTGATGATTTTGATACGCCGCTTTCCAACCCCAACCGTATATTCCAGACTTCACCCACCAACGGATTTGTACTCAGCACGAATTTGCAACCTGGCATCACATATAAAATACGTGCCGCCACAGTGGTAACATTAAATGGCAAGCCAATCTTTCCTGTAGCCAACTATGGTGACGGATCATACACATTCACCACCATCAATCCGAACGAAACGCGGCTTGACTTGGTGACCAGTGCCTCCAATACCGTGGATGGTGTGATTTACCTGAACAGTGAAGTGCAGACCATCCAAGTGCTTGCCGTGCCGGGGGCCACGCAATACGAAATTCAGTTGAGTACCGATTCCACGTTCAGCATCTTCCAGTACACGGCTACCTCAAGCACGACTACGTTCACGTTTAACGCCAATGCGACCGGCTTGGAGTCCAGTACGCGGTATTTTGTTCGTGCCCGCATCACACAGCCAACCGTAGGTCTGTGGACTTCCACACCAAACATCCGTTCGTTCGTCAATTCGCTGCACCCCACCTATGCCGACCGGCCCGTGGGCAACATAGTTACCGCCAACAAGCTGCGCGGCTGGCATGCGCGCAACGCAACGTCCATGTTTTTCCAAATCGCCACTGATCCCGGCTTCACCAATCTGGTGGATGCCGCCGGCCCCTACGGGCCGATTCTGACCGATCCGGCCGGTAGCGGAATTGCGTATGAACGGTATAGCTACCGCCGTTGGGTGGGCAGCAACCTTACGTTCGTAGCCATCGAAAACGCCAGCGATGCGGGTTTTGCGCCGTTCAACACCTTGGGCGAATACGACTATGTACGCCATCTGATACCCGGCCAAACATATTACATACGCGTGAAAAACGTGCGGCGAGCCCCCAACGGCACGTACCTGCAGACCGGGTACTGGGCGGGAGTGGCCTCGTTCACACCGGCTGCCGCCACCCGCACGCACAGCATCAGCCTGCTGGGAGCACCGAGTGCCGTGCCCGTGAATCTGGTGGATAACATTCCCTATATCCAGACCAATCCGCAAGGTATTTGGAATGTGATTGAAAGACAGGTGCAGCTAAGCACCGTGTCCGATTTCAGCACGCTTGTTCTCGAACGTTCTGATTTCGGCGGCGGGCCGGGCTTTATTCTCAACACCACGCTCAATTTCTCCACCGATTATTTCATGCGCGTCCGTTCGCGGGCGGCCAACGATCCGGCTGGGCCATCGGAGTGGACACCTTGGAGCAGTGCTTTTGCCTTCCGCACCATGGATCCCACCGGCGGGCGGGTAGCGGCGGCGGCCATGTCTACAGACGGCAGCCAGTTGGTGCAGACGGTGGCCTTCCCCAATCCGTTTGTGGATGATGTGGCGGTATCTGTAAAATCCACATACAAGGCCGTGACACTGACTTTGGTGGATGCTACCGGTCGGGTAGTGGACAGTGCCAACACCTTGGGCGGCTACACGGTGCTGTTGGGAAGGAAACAACTTGCCCGCGGCTTGTACGTGATCCGCATCACCGATGAAAACGGCCTGCTCGAAACCCTGAAGGTTGTGAAGCAGTAAGCCGCTATTGCCAGAAAGCGAAAACGCAGAAATGGAACGTTCACGCTCCTTCTCTGCGTTTTTCTTTTAACATTGTGGGAGGAAATTCAGTCACAAAAATAGTACCTTTCAAAAGTGCCAAACCCCGTGTATGTTATCGTTATTGGCTGTCACCCCCGGTTTACTAAATTTCGATTCCGTTCTTTGCCCGCAGAGATATTGGGTCAGAACAGTTAGGCACGCGAGTTCCAACGCGTAACAAGCTCAGCATAAATCATACAATTGCGACAGCAAAGTGTGTGCTGGGCAACAACTTTTTAAATAAAACCGTACAATTACAATTTGTTAAGCAACTTCTCCTAATAAAACCAACTCATACGGATGACACACTATCACCCTGCCAAAGTTATTGCGGAAATCGGTTGCAATCATATGGGAGACATTAGTATTGCTTTTGAACTGATAATGCTGGCCAAGGAATGCGGGGCAGATGTCGCCAAATTCCAGAAAAGAAACTCCAAGGAATTGCTTACCGAAGACCAGTACGGCGCACCTCATCCCAATCCTTACCATTCCTATGGTACCACCTATGGCAAGCATCGCGAATATTTGGAATTCACGCAGCAACAACACGCGGATGTCAAAGATTATGCTGAAAAAATCGGCATTACCTATAGCACTTCGGTTTGGGACACTACCTCGGCGAGGGAAATTTTAGAACTGAATCCCGATTTTATCAAAGTACCATCGGCTTGCAACAACCATTTTGAAATGTTGCGCGTATTGCGCGATGATTACCGGGGCGAGGTACATGTGTCGTTCGGGATGACCACGCACGAAGAGGAAGAAGCGGTAGTCGAACTCTTTGAAGAAAATGGCCAAGCCAAGCCGCGATTGATTGTGTATTCGTGTACATCCGGCTATCCGGTGCCTTTCAAGGATGTCTGTTTGCTGGAAATTCAGCGGTTGAAAGAGACATACAAGGACAGGGTGAAGGAAATCGGTTTTTCAGGCCATCATCTGGGTATTGGCATTGACATCGCCGCTTACACGCTCGGGGCGCGGTGGATTGAGCGACATTTTACCAAAGACCGCACTTGGAAAGGCACTGACCACGCCGCTTCTCTGGAACCTCCGGGGTTGCAGAAGCTGATTCGCAACCTGCACCAAACGCACGAAGCTTTGACGTATAAAGCCTCTGAAATCCTCTCCATTGAAGATGTACAACGTGAAAAACTCAAATACCGGACAAGGTAGAAGATGACTGACAATCAATTGATAATCAGTATTATACCTGCAAGAGGTGGTAGCAAAGGCTTGCCAGACAAGAACATACTTCCGTTGTTGGGCCATCCGTTGATTGCTTACAGCATACGCGCTTCCTTGGCTTGCCCGCTGATTAACCGCACTATCGTTTCCACCGATTCGGAATCGATTGCCGCCATTGCGCGGCAGTATGGGGCAGAAGTTCCGTTTATGCGTCCGGCTGAATTGGCACTTGATTTCAGCACCGACATTGAGGTTTTCACGCACGCACTGCAATGGTTGCGCGACAACGAAAAATACTTACCCGACACGATCTTGCATTTAAGGCCGACATCACCTATCCGCTTTTTGCCGGATATTGAAAAGTGCATCCGCGCATTGCAAGCCAATCCGTCGGCGGATAGTTTGCGGGCAGTCACTCCGTCGCCAATCACGCCATTTAAAATGTGGTGGTTAAAAGGCGATGACTTGCCCATGGAACCTCTATTGACGGCTGAAAACATCAAGGAGCCTTATAATGAGCCGCGTCAGAAACTCCCGCAAACGTATTGGCAAACCGGAACTCTTGACATGATGCGGAGACAAACGTTGCTGGACAAGAAATCCATGACCGGCGAGTTTGTCCTGCCCTATGTGATTGATAACCGATACGTAGCTGACATTGATGATCAGGACAGTTTTGACCGCGCGGCCGCCATTATCCGGCATACCAACTGTGTGAAATTTGATGATTGACGCATATTCGCCACTGGTAGTGATTGGGGCTGGTTCCATTGGCGAGCGGCACATCCGCAACTTGCTGGCAATGGGCTACCAGAATATCCACGTGATGAGGCAACGAAACCTGCCACTTCGCACCGTTGCGCCAGACACGGTGCGCATATTTTCCAACTTGGAGGATATAGCACAAATCCGTCCGGTTGCCGCTTTTGTCTGTTCGCCTACCGCGCTGCATCTTTCACAAACCATGACCTGCGTCGAAATGGGCGTTCATGTCTTGGTAGAGAAGCCGCTTTCGCACATGAAGCAGGGAATGAATCGCTTAAAAAGCCTCGTCATTGAGAACAACGTATACTTGCATGTTGGCTACATGATGCGCTTTCATCCATTGGTTCAGCGGATTAAGCAAGCCATAGAACGGTTGGAATACGGGCGGCTGTTATCTTTTAATACGCATTGGGGGGAATACCTGCCCGATTGGCATCCGTGGGAAGATTATCGCACCTCTTACGCGGCGCGCCGCGATTTGGGTGGCGGCGCGGCATTGACTTTAAGCCATGATTTGGATTTGGTGAATTGGCTCACGTCATCGCCCGTAAAAAAATACCGCACCCTGAAAAACCGTGCTTCTTCGCTGGAAATAGAAACCGAAGCCGCAGCGGATTTCCTGGTTGCCTACGAAAATGGCGTAACCGGCCATGTCCACTTGAATTTTTTCGAACAGCCCGCCCGTCGGCAACTTACTTTTGTGTTTGAAACCGGAAGTGCGCATTTCGATTATTTCGCTAATAAATTGACTTTTGCCACAAAGGAGAAATCGCAGATGGAAACTGCGCCAGGTTTTGACCGTAACCAACTGTTCTTGGATCAAACGGCCTTCTTTCTTGATAAGCTCACTGATTTCACAACCGAAGACAGTCTGCGGCAAGTGCAGGAATCAGAACTGATTATAAAAATGTGTCAGGAATAGAATCCCGAAAAAACCGATGCCCAAAATAGTATCTTTTCAAAAGGCAAAACATCCCGCATCAAATGCCCCAAAACCTGATTGACATCAACGACAAAGTTATCCTTGTAACTGGAGCCTGCGGTTTGATTGGCCGGGAAATAAGCCGCAGTTTTTTGGAGAACGGTGCCAAAACAGTGCTGGCAGATGCCAATGAGCAGGGCAACGCAGCTCTGGAAACGGAACTGGAAAGCCGGTTTCCCGCCGAACAGTTTTTGGTCATCCATCTGGATATCACGGATGCGGAAAGCATCGAGAAGGGCTTGGCCGTCATTATGCAAAAATTCGGTCGGATTGATGTACTGATCAATAACGCGGCAATTGATGCCAAGTTTGACAAGTCGCACACGGAAACCTTTAATGCCAGCCGCTTTGAGAATTACCCGATTGAGCTACTACGCAAATCAACGGATGTGAACCTGATTGGAACCGTACAAATCACGCAGGCCGTTTGCCGGCAGATGTTACTGCAAAAATCCGGAAACATTATCAACGTGGCTTCCACTTACTCACTGGTGGCTCCCAACCAAAGCCTTTATGATTTCGGGGAAAACGAAATCAAATACAAGCCAGTGGATTACATCGCCACCAAGTCATTTGTTCCAAACTTTACGCGCTATATCGCCACTTTTTACGCGCGTGATGGCATCCGGTGCAATGCCATTGTGCCGCACGGGATTTTCAACGACCACGACGAAAAATTCATCGCCAATTTTAAAAAACACTCGCCTCTGGGACGTATGTGTGACCGGTCAGAATTGAACGGGCCGCTTACTTTTCTCGCCTCTAATGCGTCAAGCTACATGACCGGCTCGCTGCTGGTCGTGGATGGCGGCTGGACTGCTTGGTAGATTATTGCGGATTGTGAAATCATGACAATCTACGCAGGACATTATGCTTACATTTCAGTCAAACCGGATTGCCTTCACCGGATTGATGCGGCTGATGACCAGCGTGGGAATGAGCAGGATGCTCAGGATCAGCAGCAAAACCATCAAATTCAGCAGCAGCACCAACGGAAAATCCCACTGGATGGGAACGCTGTCCATGTAGTACGTGTCCGGGTCGAGGGGAATCAGTTTGAAAAAATACTGCACCGCGCACAAGCCAATGCCGATGACATTGCCCCAAAGCATTCCCTTTGAGATGAGCCGCAAGCCACTGAACACGAAAATCCGCTGGATCTGGCCGTTTCTGGCTCCGACGGCTTTGAGCAGGCCAATCATCTGCGTGCGTTCCATGATGAGGATCAATAATATGGCCACCATGTTGAAGCAGGCCACAAACAGGATCAGCGTCAGGAATATGGTCACGTTGCGGTTGAGCAGCATGAGCCACTCAAAAATCTGGCTGTATTTTTCGGTCACTTTCACTAAGCGCATTTCAAAATCCATGAGGTCGAACACTTTCTTGGAACCGGCCTCTTCATCGGCGAATGTGTTCAGAAAGACCTCATACACACCCACTTGGTCGGGTTTCCAGCCGCTGATGCGCTGGAGCAACTTAATGTCGCATAGCACCAGGTTATCGTCAAACTCCTCCATGCCGGTTTCGTAGATTCCGCTCACCCGCACCTTGCGCACCCGTGGCGGGGTCTGCACAAAATACAGCGCCACCTCGTCGTTCAGCTTCAGTTTGAGTTGCCGGGCAATCTTGCGGCTCACCACCACATCGCGCGAGGCGGCGGTATCGCGCCACGCCACAAAACGCCCTTCGCGCAGGTTGGGCCGGAAGGCAGTCACATCAAAATCGCCGCCCACGCCTTTCAGCACCACGCCTTGCACGTCGGTTTCGGTTTTCATCAGGGCGGCCTTGTGCATCACGCCTTGGATGTGGGCGATGCCGGGCGTTTTGGCATAGTTGCGGTAGAGTTCGGTATTGGTGGAAATCGGTGATTCGTCATAGGAGCGGCTCATGGTAAATTCCGATACCTGCAAATGCCCGCCGAAACTGAATATCTTGTGGTAGATTTCATTTTTGAAGCCCCCCAGAATCGCGAACGAAACAATCATGACCGCCAAGCCCAACGCCACGCTGGCCACGCCGATTTTGGCCACGGTCGCCGAAAACGACTGGCCTTCAGTGTGTCTGATGCGCTGGGCAATGAAAGCGGAAACATTCATGGATGGCTGGCTGTCAGGTAGTTGTGGATAAGGCCGCCGTTCTGCGGGCAGATTTCCGCAAAGGTGAGGACAAATGACACGGCAACCACAATTTTACGGGAGTTTCGGCAAATAAACAATGGATGCGTTTCGTTTGCATTCGTTACTTTTGCGGGCAA
Organism: Sphingobacteriales bacterium; assembly: GCA_043789005.1. Taxonomy (GTDB): domain Bacteria; phylum Bacteroidota; class Bacteroidia; order Cytophagales; family 172606-1; genus Xanthocytophaga. The sequence continues at coordinate 8 of JAYWIH010000205.1, read as the reverse complement.
GTTTCCGC
>JAYWIH010000204.1:0-25444 GCA_043789005.1 Sphingobacteriales bacterium | reverse complement strand
TACACCGTTTGGGGAGGCACCAAAGCCGTGAGTTACACGCAGTTGGGCCAGATGGCGGTGATTTTGGGCGGCATGGCGGTGGCCGGTTTCCTGACGGTCGGCCTGCTGCCCGCCGACATCTCATTTAGTGATGCGCTGCGCATTGCCGGGAAAGCCGGCAAACTCAACGCCGTTGACCTGGACTTCGATCCGAACAACCGCTACAACCTTTGGTCGGGACTGATTGGTGGGTTTTTCCTTTTCCTGTCCTATTTCGGCACCGACCAGTCGCAGGTGGGGCGGTATTTGTCGGGCAGTTCGGTGGCGCAAAGCCGCATGGGTCTGCTCATGAACGGCATTGTAAAAATCCCGATGCAGTTCGGCATTCTGTTCGTGGGCGTGCTGGTGTTTGTGTTTTATTTATTCGTGCAGCCGCCCTTGTTTTTCAACCGGCTGGAAACCGATGACTTGCAAAAAAACGGCTACCAGCCACAGCTCAGTATTTTGCAGCACCGCCACGACTCGCTGTTTGCCGTGCAGCAAACCCAGGCGCGGACACTGCTGGCTGCCATGCGCACCGAAAATGCCGCCGCCCTGCGCACGGCGGAAAGCGATTTTGACAATACCCTTGCCCAAGCCCGCGCCACGCACGACGAAGTGGCCGGATTGGTGAGGCAAAGCAAAAAGCTGGGGAAGGACGAAAACGTGGACGACACCAACTACGTTTTCCTGACGTTTGTGACCAATTACTTGCCGTCGGGATTAGTGGGACTGCTTATCGCCGTCATCCTGCTCGCGTCCATGTCGTCGGTGGCGGGGGCCATCAATTCGCTCACCTCCACCACCATCATTGATGTGTACCGGCGCAGCATCCGCCCCGCCGCCAGCGACCGTCACTACCTGTACGCTTCGCGGTGGGTTACGCTGGGCTGGGGCGTTTTCAGCATTGCGGTCGCCTTGTTTTCGGGACGGGTGGGCAACCTGCTCGAAGCTGTGAACCGGCTCGGGTCGCTGTTTTACGGGGTCATCCTCGGCATTTTCCTGTGCGCCTTTTACCTGAAAAACATTCGCGGCTCGGCGGCTTTTTACGCGGCACTGGTCTCGCAGGCAATCATTTTCTTGCTGTACCTGTTTTCGCCCATCGCCTTCCTGTGGTACAACGTCATCGGTTGCGGGCTGGTCATGGGTTTTGCTTGGCTGATTGCGTTGGTTTTTCCGGCCGGGGAAAATCCGCCACAGTCCTGACCGTTCGGGGGCAGTTTTCGTAACCGCAATGCACACGGGTTTGGCACTTTTAAAAGATACTATTGTCTTGGTTCGGTTTGGCGGCTTTTTTCACCGGCCCGTCCGCATCCAAACGTATTATTTCAAGGTCTTGAGTCCGGTAATTTGGGCAAATATATCCCCAGATTGCCTTTGTTGGCGGCCAGTGTTTTCGTTTATCCTGTCGGCAACCAATCATCCGCAACCTGACTCACGGGCATATATTTTGAAGGCAGACAGGCGTAACAACCCGGAAAACCCATGCAAACCGCTCCGCCATTGCCTGCCATATCCGTTGCAAACGTGCCGGTCGCCACCCAAACCAACGTCCAGTTCGCATCCAAGCCGGTCAGTTGGCAGGGCAAACCTTATCCTTTGGGAGCCACGCACGACGGGCAGGGCGTGAATTTTGCCCTCTTCAGCGAGTTTGCCGAAACCGTTGAACTCTGCCTGTTTGATGCGGAGAATCCGGGCTTGGAAACCGCCCGCATCCGCATCCGCGAACAAACCGACCACGTTTGGCACATTTACTTGCCCGGTGTACGCGCCGGACAGTTGTACGGTTACCGTGTGTACGGCGCGTTCAATCCGGACAGCGGGCGGCTCTTCAATCCGAGCAAGGTGCTGCTCGACCCGTATGCCAAAGCCATCTGCGGCGATATAAGCTGGGGGCAGGCCATGTTCAGCTACGACATTGCCAGCCAAGCCGAAGACCGCCATTTGCTTCCGAACTACGACGACAATGCCGCCCACACCCTGAAATCGGTGGTGGTGGACGACCGGTTTGACTGGCAAGGCGATGTGCCGCCCGACATCCCGATGCACAAGTCGCTGATTTACGAGATGCACGTCAAGGGTTTCACCAAACTGCATCCCGCCATTGACCCCGCCATCCGGGGCACGTATGCCGCCTTGGCCACGCCCGAAGCCATCGAATACCTGAAAAACCTGGGCGTGACCGCCGTGGAACTAATGCCCGTACACCAGTTCGTGCAGGACGGCCACCTGCTGGACAAGGGGTTGCGCAATTACTGGGGCTACAACTCCATCGGCTTCTTTGCGCCCCACGCCGAGTACAGTTCGTCGGGGCAGACGGGCGGGCAGGTCACCGAATTCAAGAACATGGTCAGAGAACTGCACCGCAATGGAATTGAGGTGATCTTGGATGTTGTGTACAACCACACCGCCGAAGGCAATCATTTTGGGCCGATGCTCTCCATGCAGGGCATTGACAACCAAGCCTACTACCGCCTCGTGGCCGATAATCCGGCGTTTTACATGGATTACACCGGCACGGGAAACACCGTCAATATGCTCCACCCCAGCACGTTGCGGCTGGTCATGGACAGCCTTCGCTACTGGGTCACGGAGATGCACGTGGATGGTTTCCGCTTCGATTTGGCCTCGGCCTTGGCGCGGGGCCTGCATGAAGTGGGAAAACTGTCCGCCTTTCTCGACACCATCCACCAGGATCCGGTAATCTCGCAGGTGAAACTGATTGCCGAACCGTGGGACATTGGCGAAGGCGGCTACCAAGTGGGCAACTTTCCGGTGCAATGGGCCGAGTGGAACGGCAAATACCGCGATTGCGTGCGCAAATTCTGGAAAGGCGATGAACGGCAGATTACCGAAATGGCCTACCGGCTCACGGGCAGCAGCGACCTCTACGAAACCAACGGGCGGCTACCCAGTGCCAGTATCAACTTCATTACCGCCCACGACGGCTACACGCTGCACGACTTGGTGACATATCAGGAAAAGCACAACCAAGCCAACGGCGAAGACAACCGCGACGGCCACAATGAGAACGAAAGCTGGAACTTTGGCGTGGAAGGCGAAACCCCCGACGAAACCATCAACCAACTGCGCACCCGCCAGAAACGCAACTTCCTGGCCACGCTGCTGCTCAGCCAAGGCGTGCCCATGCTGTGCAGCGGCGATGAATATGGCCGCACCCAGCACGGCAACAACAACGCCTACTGCCAGGACAACGAAACCAGTTGGTTTGCCTGGGATTGGACTCCCGAACAGCAGCAATTGCACGATTTCACGTGCCAACTGGCCCGCCTCCGGCAAGCGAGTCCGGTGCTGCACCGCCGCCGTTTTTTCACGGGCCGCCCCATCCACGGCAAGCAGATTGCCGACATCCGCTGGATCAATGCCAACGGCAAGGACATAACCGACGAGGAATGGGGAAACTCATTTGCCAAGTGCCTCGGGATGCTGCTCAATGGCCGGATGATGGACGAATACGACGAGCGGGGCAAGCACATTGAGGCCGATGTGCTGCTGCTGCTGCTCAACAGCCACTACGAAAGCATTGCCTTCACGCTGCCCGGCAAAAGCGGCGAACCCGATTGGCAGTTGATGGTCAATACCCAGACCGGCACGGTAAAGTCGGGCGAGTTTCACGCCTGCCAGCAAGCCATTGAGCTTCCGGCGCATTCGGTGCTGTTGTTTTGCCAGGAAAAAAGCCTCCCCTGAATCCCCTCCGAAAGAGGTGACTTTCAGACAGGTGGGTTTGAATGTTTTGAAAGATACTATTTAGGCAGGTGGTGTCGGTTGCTCACAACCGACACGTGGTTTCTCAAAACCGCGCCGACTTGGCTTTAATCCGGATAGCGGGTTTGGGCTTTTTGAAAGATACTATTTCACCAGTAAAAAAAGCCCCCTCCTTCGGAGGGGGTTGGGGGGAGGCTTTTTTTATGATGACACAACCTGTCGGCGTGTTTTTCAAGGATGGCAAGGCAACTTTCACCGTGTGGGTTCCGCTGCTGCCCAAAGTGGAACTGGAACTCCAATCGGGCGGGCAAACCCGCACACTGCCCATGCGCCGCGACGAGTGGGGTTACTGGACGGCGCACGTGGACGGTGTGCAGCCCGGCGACCGCTACGGCTACCAGCTCGACGACAGCCGGGCTTATCCAGACCCGGCTTCGCGTTCACAACCCGACGGTGTACACGGCCTGTCGGAAATCACCGACACCGGTTTTGGCTGGACGGATGCGAATTGGCGCGGCCTGCCCATGAATGAACTGGTGCTGTACGAGCTGCACGTGGGCGCATTCACCGCAGAAGGCACGTTCGGGGGCGTGATTGATAAGCTGGACTACCTGCACGAACTGGGCATCACGGCCATTGAAATCATGCCCGTGGCGCAGTTTCCCGGCACGCGCAACTGGGGCTATGATGGCGTGTTTCCGTACGCGGTGCAGCATTCGTACGGTGGCGCAGCGGGCTTGAAGCAACTCGTGGATGCCTGCCACCAGCGCGGAATCGCGGTTTTTCTGGATGTGGTGTACAACCATATCGGCCCGGAAGGCAACCATTTGCACCATTACGGGCCGTATTTTTCCAAGAAGTCCGCCCCGGTCTGGGGCGAGCCTTTCAACTTTGACGATGCGCACTGCGACCACGTGCGCCATTTCTTCATCCAAAACGCCCTGATGTGGCTCGACGAATTCCATATTGACGGCCTGCGGCTTGATGCCACGGATCACATCCTAGATTCGGGAGCCAAGCATTTCCTGCGCGAACTGGCCGAGGAAACCGCCAAACTCGAAGCCAAAAACCAGCGCGGCTACTTGCTGGTGGGAGAATCAGACCTGAACGACCCCAAAATCATCCGTCCCACCGGGCAACACGGTTACGGGCTTTCGGGCCAGTGGCTCGACAATTTTCACCATGCCATCCATTCGCTCACTACCGGCGACCGTGGACATTATTACGCCGATTTCGGTGAATTGCACCACTTGGACAAGGCTTTTACCCAAGTGTTCGTATACAACGGCACGTATTCCGAATACCGCAAGAAAACCTTCGGCACCACCGCCGACGAGTTCCCGTGCGACCAGTTTGTGGTTTTTTCGCAGAACCACGACCAGGTGGGCAACCGGTTGCTCAGCAACCGGCTTTCGGCGCAGGTGAGCCACGAAATGCTGCACGTCATTGCCGGAACCTGCATCCTGTCGCCCTACGTGCCGCTGCTGTTCATGGGCGAGGAGTACGGCGAAACCAACCCGTTCTATTACTTCATCAGCCACGGCGACCTGGAACTGATTGAGTCGGTGCGCGAAGGACGCAAAAAGGAGTTCATGGGTTTCCAGAAAGAGGGCTTTGAATACTTGGATCCGCAGTCGGAAGAGACGTTCCGCAAGTCCATGCCTTCGTGGGAATACGCGGAAACCAGCCGCCAGCAACTGCGCAAATTTTACCGCGAACTGATCCGCATCCGCAAAAGCCAGCCTGCCTTCCGTAATGCTGACCGCAGCGGCAAAACGGCGTGGATGGAACAGGATAAGGCACTGGTCTGGGAGCAGCGGGCGGCGCAAACCGGCGGGGCGGGCGTTGGTTGCATCGCCAATTTTGCCAAGAGCGGGGCTGAAGTGAGCCTGCCCGCTGGTCGCACCTACACGTGGCTGCTGCATTCGCAATCATTCCCCGAAACGCCCGCTTTCACGGGAAACTCGGTTTCCGTGCCGCCCGAATGCTTTCTGATGTACGGGTTTTGGGTTGCTCCATAGTCCGCAGTGGCTGGCACCGGTGGCGCAGGGCTTCACCCTGCGTTGGCGGATGCCGCCCCTTCGGGGCTTGGGGGCGGGTTTGGTGTTTTTTAAGGATACTGTTTTGCGAACACCGGTCAGACACTATGTGTCAGACCGGCAGGGGAAAATCGGCTTTCCTGTTGGCAGACAGGCGGGCAAACTTCCGGGTTTGGCCTTTTCAAAAGATACTATTTTCAAAGTCGTTCCACATCCAGCCATTCAACCTTTTTTCAATGTCCGTTCCCGTTTCCACGTACCGCATCCAGTTCCACAAGGATTTTACTTTGCGAAACCTGATCACCATCATCCCGTATTTGCACGATTTGGGCATTTCCACGGTCTATGCCTCGCCCATTTTCAAGGCTGTTCTTGGCAGCACGCACGGTTACGACACACTTGATCCGCACGCCCTGAATCCCGAAATAGGCACCGAGGCCGATTTGCTGGAAGCCAGTGCGCTGCTGAAAGCCCGTGGCATGGCGTGGATGCAGGACATTGTGCCCAACCACATGGCATTCAGTTTGGAAAACGGCTGGCTGTGCGACGTGCTGGAAAAAGGCCCGCAGTCGGTGTATTATCCGTGCTTCGACATCAACTGGGAGGATGCCCGCTATCCGGGCCGGGTAATGCTGCCTTGGCTGACCGGCTCGCTGGCCGAGGCCGTGACGCAGGGGCAGATAGGGCTGCAATTCGGCGAGCAGGGGTTTTACATCCGTTTCCAAGACAAAACCCTGCCGCTGGATTACTACCGGCACATTGGAATGGTCAGAACCGTGCTGCAAACCTGGGAAAACGGCGCGTCCATGGAAAGCGAGCTTTACCGCCAACTGCGGCAATTGGCCGGACAGCCGCCGCTGGAGTGGCTGGAATGGAAGATTATGAAAAGCCGGTTTTTCCAGACCGGCTACCAGAACGCCGAATTCCAGCGGATGATCCAAACCGTTATCACTCAAACCAACCAGTCGGCTGCCGCGCTGGAAGACTTGCTGCGGCAACAGCATTACGCGTTTGTGCCGTGGCAGGAAACCGACACGCACATCAACTACCGCCGCTTTTTCACCATCAATGACCTGATTTGCCTGCGCATGGAAGACCCGCAGGTGTTCGGCTTGTACCACCGATACATCAAATACTGGCTGGATGCGGGCGTTTTCCAGGGCTTGCGCGTGGATCACATTGACGGCTTGCGCGAGCCGAAAGCGTATTTGCAACGGCTGCGCCAGCTCGCGGGCAATGGCACGTACATTGTGGTGGAGAAAATATTGGAAGCCCACGAAACCCTGCCCGAAGACTGGAAAACGGATGGCACCACCGGCTACGATTTCCTGTCGGTGACCAACCGCCTGTTTGCCAATGATACCGCCGCGCCGGTGCTCTCGGATTTCTATGCCTCCATCCATCTGTATGAATCGGATTACGCGGAAATCATCTTCCGCAAGAAACTCTTCATGCTCATCCACCACATGGGCGGCGAACTCCAAAACCTGACCGACCAGTTAGCCGCCTTTTTCCCGGACATTGACGCTGCGCAGCGCACCAACATCCGGCAGGCGTTGGCGTACTGGCTGGTGAGTTTTCCGGTGTACCGGCTCTACCTTGAGGGCGGCCAGTTATCGGAACCGGATGCGGAAACCCTCCGGCAGATATACGAAAAAGCTGTTGGCCGGGCACCGCAGTTTGAAGACACTTTCCGGATGCTGCAACCCTGCCTGGCTCCCGATCCATCGGCAGCCACCCCCGCAATCCTGGATTTCCTGGCCCGCACGCAGCAATTTACCGGCCCGCTGATGGCCAAGGGCGTGGAAGACACCACGTTTTACGTGTACAACCGGCTGATTTCGCAAAATGAAGTCGGCGACACGCCCGACGAGGCGGAAAACATGAGCATCGTGCAGTTCCACAAGGCCATGCGCCAGCGGCCAGCCGCCACCATGAACGCCACCGCCACCCACGACACCAAGCGCGGCGAGGATGCCCGGATGCGCATCAATATAATCAGCGATTTTGCGGAGGAATGGATGGGCAAAGTAACGCAGTGGCGCGAAATTGCCGCGCCCTACTTCACTGAAGCGGCGGGCCGCACGGTTCCCGATCCGAACGATGAGTATTTCATTTACCAGACGCTCATCGGCACGTATCCGTTCGGCGGTGAACCGGAAGACGAGCGGTATTTGGAACGGCTCCAAGAATACCTGACCAAAGTGGCGCGCGAGGCCAAAGTCCACACCAATTGGGCCAAACCGGATGCGGATTATGAGGCAAACCTGCTGGGTTTTGTGGGAAACTTGCTCGCCGACCGCCTTTTTCTGGACGCTTTCCTGCCGTTCGGTGCAAAAATGGCCCGCTACGGCGTGTGGGCTTCGCTGGCGCAAACGGTGCTTAAAATCACCGCGCCCGGCGTGCCCGATGTGTACCAAGGCACCGAAACTTGGGATTTGAGCATGGTTGACCCCGACAACCGCCGCCCCGTGGACTATGGTTTGCGGCAGCGGGTCTTGGATGAAATCCGACAGTTTGAAAACAATGCCGGCATCAAGCCGCTGCTGGACAGCCCGTTGCGTCCGCACATCAAGACATTCACCTTGCACAAGGCTTTGCTGGCGCGGCGCACGTATGCACCGGTTTTTGCGCACGGCGAATACCAGCCGCTCACCGCCGACGGCATTTTCCGCGACAAGGTGCTGGCCTTTGCCCGCCGCCACGCCAACGAGGAAATCATCACGGTTGTGCCGATCCGCACGGCGGCGGTGTGTGCTGCTGAGGCTGTGCCCGTCGGTGAGGAAACCTGGGCGGACGGCGTTTTGCGCCTGCCCGAAAATGCCCGTTATGTGAACTTGCTCACCCACGAAACCATCGCTGCCAACCCGGAGCTGCGGCTGGCCGAGGTTTTCCGGACTTTCCCGGCGGCCATCTTGCGGAGGCTGGCTTGAAGGATTGGCAAAACAGTATCTTTCGAAAACGCCAAACCCTTTTGTCATTCCGGTGCGATTTTTTGTCATTCCGACGCAGGAGGAATCCGGGGTTAATCGCGCATCAAAGCCCGGACTTACTGGTAAGTGAAGACCGGATTCCTCCTTCGTCGGAATGACAAAAACGCTTCTTCTGTGGACTGTCGGCCATGGACTGTGGACTCAAGATAGTATCTTTCAAAACACCCAAACCCCTTAAACTAACGCCATGCTCACCGAACGCTCTAGTGGAATTTTGTTGCACGTCACTTCCCTGCCTTCGCGCCACGGCATTGGCGATTTGGGCGGAACGGCCTACCAGTTCGTGGATTTTTTGGCCAATGCGCACCAGAAATACTGGCAGGTGCTGCCGCTCACGCCGCTCGAAGAAGGCTTGGGCAACTCGCCGTACAGCAGCCAGTCGGTGTTTGCGGGCAATACGCTGCTCATCAGCCTCGACAAAATGCAACAGGACGGCTGGCTGGAAACGGCGGATACGGACAACCACCCCGCTTTTCCGCCCGGCCGCGTGGACTTTCCCGCTGTCCGGCGCTATAAGGAACCGCTGTTCGACAAGGCGTTTGCAACTTTCCAGCGCACCGCCGACGAAAGCCAACGTGCCGGATTCGGGCAGTTCTGCCGGGAATCCGACGGTTGGCTGGACGATTTTTCGCTGTACGCCTGCCTGACCGACCTTTTCAACTACCAGTCATGGAGTACGTGGGAGGGAGGCTTGGCCAACCGCGACCCGGAAACCATGAACCGCTACCGCGAACGGTTGCAGCCGCAGATACAACGCGAAAAGTTTTTGCAATACATTTTCTACAAGCAGTGGAACGAACTGAAAGCCCACGCCAACCGGAAAAACGTCCGCATCTTCGGCGACCTGCCCATCTACACCGACTACAACAGTGCCGATGTGTGGGCAAACCAAGGGCTTTTCCAGTTGGACGGGGATAAAAGGCCGGTTCTAGTGGCCGGCACCCCGCCCGACTACTTCAATGCCGACGGACAAATATGGGGCTTGCCGCTCTACAACTGGCACGCCGCCAAGGAAACGGGTTTTGCGTGGTGGATGCGCCGCATACGCCACAACCTGCACCTGTTCGACTTGCTGCGGCTGGATCATTTTCTGGGTTTTGTCAATTATTTCGCCATTCCGGCACACGAGCTGACGGCCGAGAACGGAATGTGGGTGGAGGCTCCGGCGGAGGATTTTTTCGAAACCCTGTTCCGCACCTTCCCCGATCCGCCGATTGTGGCCGAGGACTTGGGCATACTGTCGGTGCGGGTGGTGCAGTTCATTGAACACTACCGGCTGCCCGGCATGAAAGTGCTGCAATTCGCGTTTACCGGCGAGGAAGGCAAAAACCCGTACCTGCCCCACAACCACCCGGAAAACTGCGCCGTGTACACCGCCACCCACGACAACAACACCACCAAGGGTTGGTGGCGCACCGAAGCCCAAGATTACGAAAAGCACCGCCTGCAAGGCTACATGAATGCCGAGATAAACGAAAACAGCGCGGCCACCATGCTCATGACCCTGGCCATGCACAGCCGCGCCAACCTTGCCATCCTGACCATGCAGGACTTGCTGAACCTGCCCGAATCGGCGCGGATGAACACACCCGGCATAGGGCAGGGCAATTGGGAGTGGCAGGCCCCCGATGATTGGCACCGCGAAGACATGGCTGGGTGGCTCCGGTGGCTCACTGGCGAAAGCCGCCGGGGCTGAGGTGTTGCGCGGCTTGTTTGGAAAACAGTGTCTTTTGAAAAACCCAAACCCCCGCACCTGCGCGACCCTTGCGCCAGTTTGCCCTGCGGAGTCAACCGCCATGTCATGATGCAGAACAGGCATGGCTGGCAATATTCCGGGAAACGAAAATAGTATGTCCTGAAAATGCAAAATCCCCGCCGCAAGCCGCAGGCTTGCGGCTTTTTCATGACCGCCACACGGCATGGTGTTCCGGCGGCCAGCCTCCGCCAACCGTGCCGCACTCACGGGGAGGTTTCCGATTCCGGAAACATACTATTCCACCGCCAATGTGTTCATTTCCGCCCCCGGATGCCACCGGTTCTCCCATCGGCGGCAAGCCCGGTTGCGGTTTTCCGGTATTTTTTTTCAAATTTTTTTTCGGCATCCGGAATTGCGCCGTAAAGTGGAGTTACCAACTGTTTTTCAAAAAGTTGCTAAACCAAAGAGTTTTTATACTGTTTTGCGGTTCAGGCAATTTTTTCGCTGGAAAGTGTATCACGCGTAACCATTTCCCATCCAAGTCGTAGAACGTGATACCCAACTGAGGAAAAATGTTTCCCAAGTGCCAGAGTGCCGTTTTCCGAACCGGATTCTATCCGGACAGGAATCCCATTTGAGTTTGGCCTGCTTTCCCGTTGTTCCCCGTTTTCTGTTCCATATGTATTTCACACATCACAAACCCCGTCCCGCTATGCAAATCCGAACCTTTACACGCCCCTTGTTCTTCCAGGCATTGGCATCACCGCTTGCTCCGGAAATCCCTGAATATGCCCTACATGCCGCAAGCTGAAGCGCAGCGGCATCGCCTTCAAACTATACATCCCCGAATTCCCCTGCGGGGAAACCATTTTTGAACCCTGTTCAAGCCCGCCACCGCCAATCATCGGGGCTGGTTGCTTTTCCGGTACTGCCTGCGGGCGGTTCGGGAGTGCGGCCGTCCATTCCGTTTTTTTGTAAATATCCCGACCCATAAACATCCCAGCTATCTTATGCGAAACACAAGTACCCATACCCGGATATGCGCCGCATCCGGATTTGAAAAAAACACCGTACGGCACGCGATTTTGCGTAGCGCACTGTTGTGTGTGCTACTGCTGGCGATTCAATGGACGGCCGCCGCGCAAACCACCAAGCGGCTCTATCTGGTGGGCAACAGCGTGACCGATGCCATCAATTACGGCGGATTGAAGGCAATGGCCGAAAGCCGGGGAAACACCCACATCTGGGCGCGGCACATGATACCCGGCGCGCCCCTGAGCTGGCTTTGGGAGCACCCCAACGACGGGTTTCAGGAAGCCCCTTTCGGGTATCCCAACAACGCGTTCCCTAATTACACTTGGGACGCGATTTTGCTGCAACCCTTCGACCGGTCAATAGATGGCAGCGACGGCGACTTGGAGATGGTCAAGAATTATGTGAACCTGGCCAAAGGCAAAAGTCCCAGTGCGCAATTTTACATCTATATGCGCTGGCCACGCACCCCCAACGACAAAAGCCCCGCCGATGCCAGCCTCACCGCCGACACATGGACGAATATCTGGAACAAGCCTTATACAGGGGGGTGGGGCAACGAGGAAAGCAAAGGGTACTTTGAAAGCCTTCTGCTGGCCACCCGCACCGGCGTGACCATTAACAAACCGCTGCTCATCATTCCCGTGGGCGAGGTTTTCAACCGGCTGAATGCCAAGATGAAAAACGGCCAAGTAACGGGCTACAACCGCATCTGGCAGGTGTATTCCGATGGCATCCACATGAACAGCGTGGGATCTTTCATAGCGGCCACCACCTTTTACGCCACCATTTACAAAGACGATCCGCGCGGTATTGCCGTGCCTTCGCAGTACAGTGGCATAAGCGGCGGCCTGGCTTCCATCATTCAGGAAACCGTTTGGGAAGTGGTGTCCGCGTATCAGTATTCAGGCGTGTCGGGTATTGGTGCCGTGGCCGTTACCGGTGTGAGCGTGGCTCCGTCCACCTTATCACTGAACGCGGGGCAGACCGGAACACTCACCGCGACGGTAATCCCTGCGGGGGCAACCAACAAGAACGTGGCATGGAGCAGTTCCAACACGGCCGTGGCCACGGTCAACGCCTCGGGCCTTGTGACGGCCGTGTCGGCGGGCACGGCGGTAATCACGGCCACCACCACCGACGGAGCCAAAACCGCCAGCAGCACCCTCACGGTGACGCAAGCATCGGCCGCGGCAGGGCTCAACTACCAGTTTTATACGGGCACTTGGAGTGCATTACCCAACTTTGCCGCCCTCAGCCCGGTCAAAACCGGCACGGCGGCCAACTTTGACCTTTCGCCCCGCACCCAGAACGATAATTTCGCCTTCCGTTTTACCGGTACTCTCACTATAAGCGCGGCGGGTAGCTACACGTTTTTCACCACCTCCGACGATGGCAGCAAACTGCACATCAACGGCGCACAGGTAGTGAACAACGACGGCCTGCACGGAGCCGCTGAGAAATCAGGGACGGTGACATTGGCGGCGGGGACGCATTCCATTGAGGTCACCATGTTTGAGGCGGGTGGCGGCGAAGTGCTGGAAGTGCGCTGGCAAGGGCCGGGCATTGCCAAGCAACTGATACCCAATTCCGTGCTTTCAAACAGTACGGGTACACCGGTAGCCAGTGTTGCCGTCAGTCCGGCCACGGCCAGCGTCATGGTGGGTAAGACCCGGCAACTCACGGCCACAGTCACCCCTGTTGGGGCGACCAACAAGAATGTGGCATGGAGCAGCGCCAACACGGCCGTGGCCACGGTCAACGCCTCGGGCTTGGTCACGGCCATTTCGGCGGGCAGTGCGGTAATCACGGCCACCACCGCCGACGGGGCCAAAACCGCCAGCAGCACCCTCACGGTATTTGCCAACAGCAAGCCAGTTGCCCGCATCACAGCCACGCCCGTAACGGGTACGGCTCCGCTGGCAGTATCTTTCAACGCCAATACTTCAACCGACCCTGACGCTGGTGATTTCATTCTGGGTTATGAGTGGGATTTTGGCGACGGCAGTGCCAAAAGCAACGCCAACGCCCCCAGCCATACCTATGCGGCGGCGGGCAGCTACACCGTCACACTCCGTGTGATGGACAACAACAACCTGTACGGTGACCCTGTAACGGCACTGATTGCGGTTTCGGCTGCTGGCGGCGGCGGGGCAACTCCCACCAGTACTCTGGCCCAGTGGATTTTCGCTGCAAAAGGAGGACAATCCACTGTGCCAGCCACCGACAAATCGGCAGACGTTGCCACGGCGGCCACAGCATTTGGAAGTGGACTGACAGCTATCAATTACCTCGGTAACGGGTTCACGGCCAGCGACCAAACCGCCACCACCCAAGCCGCCGCCTTGACGGGCAACGACTACATTGCTCTTACTTTGAAGCCGGTGGCGGGGAAATCCCTGACCATAACCAGGATTGATTTCCGGCCCGTAAGCCAAAACGTAAGCCGCACCTTCGCCCTGTTTTCCAGCGTCGGTGGCTTTGCGGCTGGTAAGCAACTGGGTACTTTCACGGCAAATGCCAACAACGGTGCCGCGCTGACAAGCCTGGCCATTAGCGGCCACGCCTCATTGACCGCTGAAACGGAATTCCGGCTGTATGTGTACGGAGGCGGTAACCGCTACGAGGCGGTGGGCTTGGGCAACCGGTCCGGCGCGAGTGGATATGACTTGGTGGTGAGCGGCAGTTCGGCATCAACACCTGTTCCCGTGGCCGACACGCAAGCCCCCACCGTGCCGTCAGGCCTGGCTGCCAGCGGCACCACCCAGACGGGATTCACGCTCAACTGGGCGGCCAGCACGGATAATGTGGGCGTTACGGGCTACGAAGTGTACCGCAACGGTACGCTGGCGGCCAGCCCCACCACCAACACGACCACGCTCACGGGCCTTTCGGCGGGCACCACCTATGCCATGACCGTCAAGGCCAGGGATGCGGCCGGCAACCTGTCGGCGGCCAGCGCCACGCTCAGCGTGTCCACCCTGCCCACCCCCGCAATCCAATACACCCTCGCGGTGACCGGCGGAACCGGCGGCGGCAGCTACGCCGCCGGAACGGCAGTGAGCATCAGTGCCAATGCCGCCCCAACCGGGCAAGTGTTTGACGCGTGGACTGGCGATACCGGCCTCTTGGCATCCGCTGCGGCAGCGTCCACTACGCTGACCATGCCCGCCCGCAATGCTGCTGTAACCGCAACCTACCGTACAGTGCCCCCAACCGGAGGAGGAACCGCGATTGCCATCAACAAGAACACCACTTACCAGACCATGGACGGCTTCGGCTTCTTCGGTGCGCGTGATGTGTGGTGGGGTTCGTCAGACCCGGCGCATTTTCACAGCGATGCCTGGGTGGACAAGGTGATCAACGATTTGGGGGTTTCCATCTGGCGCAACGAGATATATCCGCACATTCCGGCAAACTCCAACAATACCCCCAACCAAGATGCCAATTGGGACAAACAACGGCCTACCGTGCTGGCACTTAAGGCCAAGGCGCAGCAATCGGGTGTTGACCTGAAGTTCGTGCTCACCGTTTGGTCGCCTCCCGGCGTGTACAAGTGGTCGTCTAATTCCACGTGGGCCGGTGATGCAAATGCCACGAGGGGTCCGGGGCCGCAGGGCGATTACTGGAACGAACGGAATGGCGGCACACTCAACCCCAACAAGTACAACGACTTTGCCGCGTGGCTGGGCCAAGCCGTGCAGATGTACAAGGATGCCGGGGTGAATGTGTATGCCCTGAGTCCCCAAAATGAGCCGATGTTTGCCCAGACGTTCAACTCCTGCACTTATACCACCCAATGGTATAATCAAATGGTGAAGGCCGTACTGCCGAAAGTGCGTACCCTGCATCCGGGCCTCCGTTTCTTCGGTTCGGAAAATATGCTCGACATGGAAGGGGCGGACAACAACTACCCTTATTTCTACCACAACGCCCTGAAAAACGATGCGGCGGCTCTGGGGCAGCTTGACATACTGGCCGTGCACGGGTATTTGGACGGTGTTTCGGCCTCATCGGGAACGAACTTGGCCAAATACTGGGCTAACCATAAGCAGCAGTTCAGTGCGCCGGGGGGCAAAAAAGCCTGGATGACCGAAACCTCCGGCTACCTTGATTCATGGGAGGGCGACGGCACCAAGCCAGGAGCCTTCAGTTTGGCCCTTGACATCCACTCGGCATTGGCGTTTGGCGATGTGAGCGGCTGGGTGCATTGGCAGGGCAGCGGCCTTGGCGGCATCAATGAATACAACCTGATGTCCGACTTGGAGGTGGGTAAGAAATATTACGCCTCCAAGCAGTACTACCGCTTCGTGCGGCCCGGTGCGGTGCGCCTTGCCGCCACCTCGCCCGATGCCGATGTGGCCTTGACCGCCTTTCACAACCCGGCACTGGGCACGCACACGGTTATTTTGCTGAACACGGCCACCACCGCCAAAAATGTGGTGGTGAACATGAGCGGCAGCGGTCTGCCCGCACAATACGAAATGTTTGTGACCTCGGCCAGCAATAACTGCGTTTCGCAGGGATTGAAGGCCGCCACCGCCACCATTACCCTGCCGCCACGCTCCATCGTGACGATGCAGGCGGGTGGCACGGCCTTGGGAAGCGGCACGACCCCTCCGCCCGTGGCTGACACACAGGCCCCGTCGGTTCCGGCGGGGTTGGCGGCCAGCAATGCCACCCAGACGGGCTTCACGCTCAACTGGACGGCCAGCACGGACAATGTGGGCGTGACGGGCTATGAGGTGTACCGCAACGGGACACTGGTAGCCAGCCCTACCGGTACATCGGCCTCGCTGACCGGCCTTCCGGCGGGCACGGCCCATGCCATGACGGTCAGGGCTAAGGATGCGGCCGGTAACCTGTCGGCAGTCAGCGCCACGCTCAATGTCTCCACGCTGCCGGCTCCGGTGAGTCCGCCGCCTGTGGCCGGAGGCTCCAAACTGCCCATCGGCATGAACCTCTCTTCGCTCAGCTATTACGATGCTTCGTTGGTTTTTACCAATGCCATGACCACGGCCAGCGACTTGATGACCTTCGTCAATGGCGGCAGTGCGTGGAACACCGAGAAAACCGGAGGCATCCCAATAGATACTGCCGGTTACCCCACGATGATTCCCTATGCCGTGGACGGGATGCCGCAACTGGTGCGTTTCATGATCAACAATTTTTACTCGGGTCGCTATGTGGTGCTGCATGACGGGGTGGGCACGCTGCGTGTCAATGCCGCGCCCAGTACGGTGATTGGCGGCAAACTTTACATTGATTTCAACGGGCAGGGCGGGCACGTGTGGATTGACATCCTCACCTCACAGGCGGGCAACCATGTGCGCAACATCCGCATTCTGCCCGAACAGTACGCCAATGGCGGAACTTACCCGACGTTCCTGCCCAAATACCTCGAAGGGTTGCGTCCGTTCCACGCCATGCGGCTCATGGACTGGACAAGCACCAACAACTCAACCCAGAAAAACTGGTCTGACCGCATCACCAAGACGCATTACTCGCAAGGCACCGCACGTGGCATGGCTCTTGAATACGCCATTGAATTGTGCAACGAACTCAAGTCCGATGCTTGGTTCTGTGTGCCCCACGCGGCTTCCGACGATTATATGCGGCGCATGGCCCGCCTGATCCGCGACCGGCTCAATGCCAACCTCAAAGTGTACGTTGAATATTCCAATGAGGTGTGGAACTGGCAGTTCCAGCAGGCTGGCTGGGTGCTCAATAATGCGCCAGGTTCCGTGGACAGCTACGTTTCGGCCGACCTTCGGGCCATCAACCCCGCCTCTGCCGACCATCCCGAAAAGAATGCGTACATGATGGCGCGGACGTTCCGGATTTTCAAAAGCGAGTTCACCGGAACCAATGCCAGCCGCTTGGTCAGAGTGGCCGCCGTGCAGCACGGCTGGTACGACAATACCCGCCGGGTGCTGGAATACCTTAAAAACGCCAACCAGCAGTGCGATGTGGTTTCGCCCGCCGGATACTTCAGCTACGAGGAGGCCGACCACAATGCCTTCATGCAGCGTTGCGCCTCCGTGACTCCCGCCGAGGTGATTCAGGCCGTGGAGACCGGGTATGACCAGACCAGCGGCCTTTGGACGCAGAAAAACGCCGAATACGCCAAGCAGTACAACGTGGGCTACGTGGTGTATGAGGGCGGGCAGCATATGCAACCTTGGATGCAGGGCGACTGGTGCTACAACAATGCTGTCTGGGATGCGCAGATACACCCCAAGATGTACGACCTGTACATGCGCAATTTCCGCAAGCACACCGAACCTGAGGTGAACTGCTCGCTGTTCATGGCTTTCAGCTATATGGGCGGGCGGCAATCCAAGTACGGCTCTTGGGGGCATCTGGAGTCGCTGAATCAAGTGGGAGGCAATTACATGAGCATTGCCCCCAAGTACCAGGCCCTGCTGGATGCCAACGCCCCCAAAGGTTCAGTGCCGGTGGCCCGTGTGAACCAAGCGGCCACCGCCGACAGCTTCACGCCATATCCGAACCCGGCGCAGACTGAATTTTCGGTGGGTGGACTTACCGGTGCGGCCACCGTGGAACTGGTGGGGCCGCAGGGCAAGGTGGTTTACCGCCGCACCCAAGTGGACAGCCGCACCATGCTTTCGCTGGCCGGCCTGCCCTCGGGCCTGTACATGGTGCGCATACAAGTGCCCGGCCAGGCAACGGTGACCCGGAAACTGGTCAAGAACTGACGCGGAAGATTGTTTTGCCAACTTGCAGAAACACCCCTGTCCGTCGGACTGGGGTGTTTCTGTTTTCTGCCCGGTGGCGGCAACCGGCAAAAACAGTATCCCCGCTAAAGACGGGACTTTCAGCTTTCAAAAAGCCCAAACCCGCCATTTGCGTCGAAGCCGAGTCCTCGCGGATTTGAGAATCCGCGTGTCGTTTGCGGGCAACCGACACCACTCTCCAAAAATAGTATGTTCTGAAAAGGCCAAACCCCCACCGGCATTATACGCTGGGAAAAGAAGATTCCGCCCGTTCAGTTGCCAACAGTCAGTTGCCAACAGTATGATGGATTATCCTTCCCCGTCGCCCATCGCTGCCGGATGACGCGCCGTAGCCCGAACTCCCGCTGCCGCCACTGCTGCCACTGGGTTCGCCGCTGCCGCCCCGGCCACCGCTTCCCGCCGAGCCACCGTTGCCGCCCCAGCCGCCCGAACCCGCAAGGCTGTGCGCCTCCAACACGTACAGGTATGGGTAGGCGGCTTCGGTATGATGCACATGAATGATACCCCCATCGCCGCCATCGCCACCGGGGGCACCATGGCCGCCGTTGCCGCCGTGCCCGCCCGGCGAACCCGGATGCCGGATGGTTTCCTCCACGTAGGTGCTGTCATTAACTTTTTTCCGAACTTTTTCCACCGAACCGTCCGCGCCGTTGCCGCCATCGCCGCCGCTGCCACCATGGCCGCCGCCACCACCATCTCCACCCTTCGATGTAACAATCACCTTGCCTTGCTCCGCATTGACGCGGTACAGGTTCCGGGAGCCGGTTGCCAAGTCCGTCACCCGCACATCCACCAGCGTTGCTTGCAGGATTTCGTCAAAATAAGCATCCAAGGCAACTTCCAAGTCGTGTCCCGGTGCGCCATCGGAGCCGGGTGTGCCCCATCCACCGTCGGTGCCGTTGCAACCGGACGAGCCATCGTGGCCCGAAAATCCGTGGCTGCCGCCCGAACCGTCCCAAGCCGATTTGGCAACGGTGTAGCACGCCTTGTAATCGAGCATGAACGAAACCATGTCGCTTTCGGGAATGGTGAATTTTTTGGCGTAGGCGTGCATGGCTACCGTATGGTCGGCAAACGCATCCACATCGGGCGAGATGCACAGGCGGTTCTTGGAAACTTGGCCGCCTTCCACGTAGTAGCTGAAATCGTCAAGGGCAATCAGGTTCCCTTTTTTGTGGTTGACTTCCGTGGTGGTTCCGTTGTTCCATTGCAGCGAAAGCCGGAAAGGGACGTGGAAACCCGGAGCCTTGGTGAAACCGGCGGGCAGTTGCGGTTTGAGGTGGACAGGATAGTGGTAGGGAACGGTGGTTTGGTAATACAGGCGTTTTTTCTTGCGGTCATACACGCGCAGGGTGAAGGTTTTCTCTTTGACCAGCGACAGGTCGGGCGGGAGGCGGATAATGCCGTTTCGGATGCGCGGGTCTATTGAGGATTCAATGTGCAGTTTGCGCCAGGGAATCCGGCCGTTCAGCAGTCCACGGGTATGCGAAACGCCGCCGTTTTTGGAGACGAATCCCAACCCCATGGAAACGGTGTTGCCGGGGAAGATGAGTTTGCCTTCCTCAAAGGCCAGCGTTACTGAGTCGGGGGTTTGGGCTTGGGCACAGAAAGCCTTGCCCGGCAAAAAAGCCAGCAACAGGAAAATGGCGGCGCGTTTCATGGGTGCGGGCGGTGTTCGTGGATGCCTGTCGCACTTCAATTTATGTGCCGAAAACACGGCTTGTTCAAATACGGATGCAATTTTCTATCGGATAAATGCAAAAATGTTCCGGAAAATAGTATGTTTTGGAAAGGCCAAACCCCCGCAAGCCGGGGTAATCCCGGAAATAGTATGTTTTAAAAAGGCCAAACCCCTCTGATATTTTAACAGCCAATTGATTCCATACCGGAATATGATTATTTTTGCGTTACAGCCTTGCTGCAACACAACACCTTAATGCTATGAAAACAAAGAGCAAAACCGTAAAAATCACCGGCTCCGGAAAGGCGGTTGCCAAAGCCGTGGTACAGGCGGCTGAGAACAAAAAGGTGGTAAACAACGCCATCAAGGCTGGAAAAACCGCTGAATTGAAAGAAAAAGGCTACCGATTCCTTGCGTTGGATGTCTGAAACATATCCGGTAATGCGGGATGAAAACAATATCCTGCATTTTACCACCCAGTCGGGGATTGCTTATTTTGCTACTTTCCTGTCCTCCTCCCATTTTTCGGCTTTCCCCGCTCTTGATTCCCTTCTTTACGAATTCTCTTTTGACTTCATGGGTACGGGAAACCCACCTGTCCGTCACGACCCGAAAGTGGGAAACACGGTTGTTGCGCTTGCTTTCCGCTTCCTTAAACAATTTCCGGACGGTGTATTGATGTTTGTCTGCGACCCGACAGATGCCCGGAACCGCCAACGTAAAATCTTGTTTTCCAAGTGGTTCCGCACACACGGGCAAGCCGAATTTGAAAAATTAGACGTAAAAGTGGTTGATGAGAGCCATCACTACTATGCCTCACTGATTTTCCGGCAGAATCATCCGTATGCTGCTGAAATCGTGGCTGCGGTGGAAGGAACCAGGGATTTGTACCAGTCTTTCAAATAGTTGCGGCGCGGAAAATGGTATGTTTTGGAAAGGCGAAACCCCCGAAAGCCGGGGCAGTCCCGGAAATAGTATGTTTCAGAAAGGCCAAACCCCCACGGCCAATTGCGGGAAACGGATTGCTTCGTGCCTCGCAATGGCGGTTTTGCTTGCAATGACGGTTTTGTAATATCAAGTCTCTACAGCGAACGTGCCTTGGCGGGCTTTTTGGGTTTCTCCTTGGCAAACAAATCTGCGGTGCAGGTTTCGTAGAGTTCAAACAGGAACTCTATGCGTTTGGCCTCGGTGGCAAACGGCGGCGGACGGTAGGCCAAGTCCACGGCCTTGTCCAGTTCGTGGTGCGCCTTTACCAGGGCGGGCGGCATGGTCAGCGGGTCGTAGAGGTCGGCCAGCGAACTGCCGGGGAAATCCAGCCGCGCGTCCAGTACCTTTTGTGCCGCCGTTTCAATGGCATTCACCTGTTTGCCGGCCGGGTTTTGGGGCCACGGGAAATTGTTGTACACGATGTCCTTTGAATAGCGGAAATCACTTTTCAACCTGCCGCAAACCGTTTTCACCCAAGCCATGTGCATCATAGAAGTCAGGATGCCGAAGTGGAACAACCCGCCATTTGGAATTGCCATGCAAGTGTCGCTGACAATGGAATTGCTGTCGAAAAACCCCATTGGAATGTATTTCCGGTTTTCAGATGAAACTCTTGGCACGACTATGAATGTATCCGGCTGGTTTCTGTCACGAAACAATGTCGGTGTGGCTGCAAATTTTTGCGTTGATGGTGCCACACTGGCAAGCCGGAATTTCCTGACCAGATCAATCCGTTTCAATACTTCCGGCATTTTCTTCAGTTCGCCGGGTTCTGCATTTACCAGCCACAGACACCATCGTTTTTCACCATTCAGAAATTCGTAGGCCGAAATCAAGGGCTTGATGAATTTGTTTGCGTTTGGCTCTTTCAAAACAAATCCGTTCTTCTGTTCATCCGTCAAAAGCAAATGGCCGCCATCCAGCGGCATATTTCCGAAACTCATTTTTGGCACATCACAAATAGGATTTGATTTTTTGCCTATCAAAATATCTCCTGCATCAACCAGATACGGGTTGATGTTTTTGGCTTTCAGTTCGTGGGCTTCGCCCCGGATGTTTGCATACTCGAAAATGGTCTTGCTGTCGGTGTCATAACCGGCAAAACCGACAATGACGCAGTAAACCGCCGCATTTCCCTTCGCCTCGTTGCTCCATTTAAACGTACGGTGCGCAAAATGGATTTTAATGCCGTACCGGTTCAGCATCTGCCCCCACAAAATGCCCGTCTGTTCGCCCTGCACAATTGAATTGGTGGATACAAATGCCACCCTGATTTTGGTGTCTTGGATATAGCGGGCCGCCTTTATGTACCAGCCGCTCACATAATCAAGCACGCCGCTGCCGTCGGCATTGCCAAATTGCCGCACAACCTGGTCGCGCTGGCTCTGTTTCATGATCTTGGAACCGATAAAGGGCGGATTGCCGAGAATGAACGAAAGTTCGCTTTTGGGCACCACCGTTTCCCAGTCGGTATCCAGCGCGTTGGTGTGTACAATCCTGGCGGATTTTTTCAGGGGGAGCCGCACAAAATACTGTCCGAATTCATTGCTGACCTGCATATTCATCTGGTGGTCCATGAGCCACATGGCCACTTCGGCAATGCAGGCCGGAAACTCCTCGCATTCAATGCCGCACATCATGTCCACGTCGAGCCAGATTATTTCGCGCACGTCAATCACCGTTTGCCCCGACTTGTATATGGCCCGCAAAATCGCCAGTTCCAGTAACCGCAACTCGCGGTAGGTAATGACCAGAAAATTGCCGCAGCCGCAGGCCGGATCAAGGAATTTGAGTTTGCTTATGCGCTTGTGGTACTCCTGGAGCTTGTTTTTGTTTTCCCTGATGCTTTCAAATTCCGCCCAGAGTCCGTCCAGAAACAGCGGTTTTATCAGTTTCAGGATATTGGTTTCGCTGGTGTAGTGCGCCCCCAGGTTGCGGCGTTCCTTGGGGTTCATCACGCTCTGGAACATGGAGCCGAAAATGGCGGGCGAAATCTTGCTCCAGTCAATGTAGCAGCAGTCGAGCAGGGCCAGCCGCATTTTACTGTCAAAACTGGCCGTGGGCAGTATTTCCCCGAACAGTTTGCCGTTCACATACGGAAAGTCGGCCAGTTGTTCGTCCAAGTTTTTGAAACGCTTTTCCTTGGGCGTGTTCAGCACCTGAAACAGTTCCTGCAGTTTGGAGGCCAAGTCGCTGCCGTCCTCGCCGGTGCGCAGTTCCAGAAAATCCTGGAACTGCTGCTTGTTGAAAATCGTGGTGTCTTCGGCAAACAGGCAGAACAGGATGCGCACCAGATACACTTCCAGCGGATGATCCGTGTAGCCGATTTCCTCCAGCCGGTCGTGCAGTTTGCCCATCAGTTCCGCCGCCTTTATGTTGGCCGGATCCTGTTCCTTGTAAATCTTTTTCTGGTAGCCCAGCAAATACCCGAAATGCTGGACATTGTGTACCAGACCATCAAGTTGGAACCCGATGGTTTTGTCTTCCTCAAGGTCATAGAGCCGGAAATCGTTGAAGTCCGAAATCAAGATGTATTTGGGCAGTTCGTGCTGTTTCAGCCCGTGCAGGTAATCGCGGGCTTGCTGGTAGGCTTTGTCCAGGTTTTTGCCCCGGCTTTTCATTTCAATGAGGATTGTCCCTTTCCAAAGCAAGTCAATGTAGCCGTCCTTGTCGTCCAGTTTTTTCACGCGGTGCTCAAACGTCGAGACCCGCTTGCTGCTGATGCCGAAAACATTGAAAAACTCAACCAGAAACGGTTTCGCGTCGGCTTCCTCGTTGTGGGTTCCGGCCCATTCCTTCGAGAAATGCAACGCCCGGTCTTTTATCTCATTCCAGCTTAAGGCCATGTTTTTGTGTGCGGTCGGTTATGGCATTGCCACTTGTTGGCTGCGGCGGGTTTGGCGTTTTGGAAAGATACTATTTTGGCCTTGTTATTCCGACAAAGGAGGAATCCGGTGCCAGTCGCATACCAAAGTCCGGGCTTGCGGGCAATTGCACGCCGGATTCCTCCTTTGTCGGAATGACAAAAGCGGGTTTGGGTGTTTTGAAACATACTATTTCACCGCAAACGTTTTCCGTTCCGTCCCGATCCCCTTCAGCACCAGCGATTTCCATTGGGTTGGCAGGCGCGTTTTCAACTGCCCGATGCCTTTGTTGGTGATGTCCATCCCGCCGAAGCCGTAGAGCAGTGTCTGCAAAAAGCCGCCCGCGCCGGTGGCAAAGTACGGGTTGGTGCCGCCCGCCGTTTCGGCCAGCACGCCAAACGGCGGCACCTTGTTGGGCAGGTACGATTTTGAGAACAGGCCGTACGCCTTGTCGGTGTTGCCGAGGCGGGCGTGCAGCAGGCACAGGTTGGCAAAGCCCATGGCCGGCCCGTTGGGATCCATCTTGGTTTCGTAATAATCCACATCCTTGCGTATCTGGGCCGGGTCGGTGGTTATTTTCAGCGGATAGGCCAGCAGCGTCACATCGGCCTGTTTGATGGCTTCGCCGTTGTAGGTGGCGTGTTCGCGGGTCACGCCGTTGTCCAGTTTCAAAATCACCAGTCCGGCGGCCACTTCGGCCCATTTCGGGTTGGCGGCAACGCCCATTTCGCGGGCGGCTTCGGCGGCGTAGCCCAGCACCTCGCGGGCCACACCATTGGTAAAGGCATTGTCGTCCACGTTTTCGGCATATTCGTCGGCACACACCACGTTGATAATGTGGTACTTGCCATCATTGCCGCGTTCGGCACGGCTGGCCCAGAAGTCGGCCACTTCCTTCAATATCGGGTAGCCGCGTTCACGCAGCCAAGTCTTGTCTTTGGTCACTTGGTAATACTTCCAGAACGCCCAGCCCACATCGCCGGTGATGTGGTGCTGGAACGGCCCGGTCAAGGCCCAGACCGGCGTGGCTTCCTGCCCCTCATCGTCCGATTCCCACGGGAACATCGCGCCTTCGTAGCCGTGGCTGAACGCATTGTTTTTGGCCGCTTCGAGCCGCTGGAAACGGTATTCGAGCAGTGATTTGGCGATTTCCGGATGCAGCAGCAGCAGCGGCGGATACATCCACAGTTCGGTGTCCCAGAATACGTGCCCGTTGTAGCCCAAGCCCGACAAGCCCATCGGCGAGAGGCTGTAGGCCGTGCCTTCGCGGGCAAATGAATAGAGGTGGTACAGCGCAAAATGCACGTCGCGCTGCACGTTGGCATCGCCGTCCAGCACAATGTCGCTTTGCCAGAGCTTGTCCCAGGCTTCGGTGTGGCGTTTTTTCAGGCGGGCGGTGCGTTCCAAGGCTGCAAAGATGGTGAGCCGTTCGGCCTCGTTGTGCGGGTCGGCCACGTGTTCGGTGGAAGTGGTGGAGCCGACCACGGCGAAACGGTAGGTTTGTCCGGCTTTCATGTTGATGGTGAATTTGAGGCGGTGCGAGCCGTAATCCCATTCTTCGTGGATCAGGGAGGGTTCCTTGCCGCGTGGCTCATCAAAGATGAAACTGTTGGAAGCCGCCACGGTGTGCTTGCCCGTCGGACTTTTCGC
>JAYWIH010000203.1:0-25634 GCA_043789005.1 Sphingobacteriales bacterium | reverse complement strand
GGATTGTGGGCGTGATTGCCCAAGCCAGTGCCTCGAAGGAAGAGCCGACGTACGACGACCTGTATAAAGTGGGCACGGTGGCGCACATAATCAAGATGCTGGTGCTGCCTGATGGCAACACCACCATTATAATTCAAGGCAAGCGGCGTTTTGAGATGAACGAACCCGCCCAGCAAGACCCGTACCTGACGGCCAAGGTGACGCTGCTGCCCGATAACTTTCCGCCCACGGCCACCAAGGAAGTGAAGGCACTGGTAAAATCGCTGAAAGAAGCCGCCTCGCGCATCCTGAGCCTGCGTCCCGAAATTCCGCGTGAAGCCCAGATTGCCATCGAAAACATTGAGAGTGCGAGTTTCCTGACCAACTTCCTGTCGTCCAACCTGGATGCGGACGTGGCTGACAAGCAGAAAATCCTCGAAATCCACGATGGCATCCAGCGCGCCACCACGCTGCTGCAATACATGCTCAAAGACATCCAGTTGCTGGAACTGAAAACCGAAATCCAGAACCGGGTGCATTCCGACCTTGACCAGCAGCAGCGCGATTATTTCCTGCGCCAGCAAATCAAGGTTTTGCAGGATGAGCTGGGTTTTGACAGTGCCGAAAAGGACATAGAGCAGTTGCGGGCAAAAGGTATGAAAAAAAACTGGCCGCCCGCCGTGGCCAAGCATTTCGATAAGGAACTCGACAAGCTGATGCGCATCAACACGCAGGCGGCGGAGTATCCGGTGGCCATGAATTACGTGGAATTGCTGGCCGACCTGCCATGGGGTGAATACACCAAAGACAGTTTTGACCTGACCAAAGCCCGCAAAATCCTGGATGCCGACCACTACGGGCTGGAGAAAATCAAAGACCGGATTGTGGAATACTTGGCCGTGCTGAAACTGACCCAGAATATGAAAGGCCCGATTTTGTGCCTGTACGGGCCTCCCGGCGTGGGCAAAACCTCGTTGGGCCGTTCGGTGGCCAAGGCACTGGGCCGCAAATACGTCAGGATTTCGTTGGGCGGCCTGCACGACGAGGCCGAAATCCGCGGCCACCGCAAAACCTACGTGGGAGCCATGCCCGGCAAACTGGTGCAGAACATCCGCAAGGTGAAATCGTCCAATCCTGTGTTCATTTTGGATGAGATTGACAAGGTGGGATCCGATTTCCGGGGCGACCCGTCTTCGGCATTGCTGGAGGTGCTTGACCCCGAGCAGAATTTTGCCTTCACGGACAATTACTTGGAAGTGGAGTACGACTTGTCGAAAGTGCTGTTCATTGCCACCGCCAATTCACTCGAAACCATCCAGCCCGCCCTGCGCGACCGCATGGAAATCATTGAGCTGACGGGCTACACGATGGAGGAAAAACTGCAAATCGCGAAGAAACACTTGGTGCCCAAGCAGCGCAAGGAACACGGCCTGGCCGCCAAAGACGTGACTTTTGACGACAAGGCCATTGTCAAGATCATTGAAGACTACACCCGCGAATCGGGCGTGCGGACGCTGGAACGGCAGATCGGGACGGTGATCCGCAAAATAGCCAAGGCCGTGGCCATGGAGGAGAAGTACGACAAGAAAATAGACACCAATTACATTGTAAAATCGTTGGGAGCCGAGATTTTCGACAAGGAATTTTACCAGGACAATAGCGTGGCGGGCGTGGTGACGGGCTTGGCGTGGACGCAAGTGGGCGGCGAAATATTGTTCGTTGAGTCGAGCCTGAACCGGGGCAAGGGGCGGCTCACGCTGTCGGGGCAGCTTGGCGATGTGATGAAAGAGTCGGCAACGGCGGCATTGTCCTACCTGAAAGCGCACTCCGACCCGCTCGGCATTGACTACCGCGTGTTCGACCATTTTGACTTGCACGTACACATTCCCGCCGGAGCCGTGCCCAAAGACGGGCCGTCGGCGGGCATCACCATGTTCACGTCGCTGGCATCGGTATACACCCAGCGCAAGGTAAAGGAAAAATTGGCCATGACCGGCGAAATCACGTTGCGCGGACGTGTGCTGCCCGTGGGTGGCATCAAGGAAAAGATACTGGCCGCCAAACGCGCCGGCATTCAGGAAATCATCATGAGCGTGAAAAACCGCCGCGACATTGAGGAAATCAATCCAAGTTATATCCAAGGCCTGGCAATCCATTACATCAATACCGTGGACGAAGTGATAGCGTTGGCGTTGATGGACGAAAAGGTCGCGAACCCGCTTGACCTGTCGGTAAAGGAACCCAAAGAACGCGCCGCCAATGGAGCGGCTGCCGAGCATCCGGTTGTGTTTTGACGGGCCGCCCGAAATAGTATGTTTCAAAAAGGCCAAACCTACCGCTTTGTCATCCGGGTGAAGTTTGTCATTTCGAAGGGGAATCCGGCTTTCTCGTGTGGGCTTTGACTATCGATTAATACCGGATTTTCCATACCTTGGAATGACAATCAAAATAGTATCTTTTTGAAAGCCCAAACCCGCCCGTTTTTCCCTGTCCTGTTCTGGTGGCTTGCGTTTTCAAGTGTCCAAGCCCAGTTTTTGGGTGGGCGCAACAGCTTCGCTTTTCTGCGGCAGCCCTCCAATGCCCCGTTGGCCGCACTGGGCGGCGTAAACATCAGCCAGTCGGATTTCGACGTGAACCGCTGGCTCTCTAACCCGGCATTGCTCCATGCCGACATGGACAAGCACGCTTCTCTTAATTACGTGCCATATTACGCGCAAATCAGGCATTTATCGGCGGTGTATGCCGGTAAATTCAAGCCCGTACTGCTGGGCGGGGGCCTGCAGTACGTGGATTACGGCACATTTGACGAAACCGATGCGGCTGGCAATGCGCTGGGCACTTTCCGGGCCAGCGAATATGCCGCCACGGTAGCGCACGCCCGCACGCAAGGCGCGTACACGATGGGCATGGCAGTAAAGCTAATCGGCTCTAACATAGCTGAATACAGCAGCTATGCCGCCGCCTTGGATGTGGGCGGCCTTTGGAAGCACCCCGAACACGACTGGTCTGTCGGCTTGGTGGTACGCAATGCCGGGCTGGTGCTGAAAAAATACGAGTCCGCCTCCGGCCAAGGCGGTTTGCCGCTGGATGTGCAACTGGGTACGACATTCAAACCGAAATTCATGCCGCTGCGGTTTTCCGTTACGGCGCACCACCTGCACCAGCCGGATATTGCCTACGACGACCCGCTGCTCAGTGCAAATGTGGATGCCAACGGCAACCCAGTTGCACGGCGTGCCAGTGTGGCCGACAAAGTGGCGCGGCATTTTACGGTTGGTACGGAATTGGTGCTGGCCAAGGTATTTCACATCCGGCTGGGCTACAACCATTTGACGAGGCAGGAAATGCGGCTGCAAAACGGCGCGTTCGAAGCCGGTTTTTCGTTTGGCTTCCTGTTGAAAATGAAGCAGTTACAACTCAGCTACGCCCGGTTTTACCAGCAAGCCGCTGGTGGCGTGGACTACCTGACGCTGACCGGCAACTTGGGCACGCTAATCAGGCGCAAGGCTGAATCCGCCACACCTGCCGAATGATTGAGGGAATCTAAGCGCAAGATAAAGCAAGCCGCTATGGGTGGCTACGCTTCAATTGCCTTCGTTGTAAGCAACGCCATGGCAAAAAGGCTGCCTGGCCAGTTGGCTTGCTGTTTAGTAGACAAAAATAACGCCAATGGCGGCTTATCTGCCAGCACACCCGGATTGGTGGCTTCTATTGGCGATTTCTCACCATACTTGGCGGCTAAGCATCCATTAGGCCAACGCCGCCTTCAGAAACTTAAGCCCGTTGATGGCGATGTCTTCCTGCGACGGCTCAATCTGCCGCCAGATGGCCGCCGCCCGCGCAATTACTTTTACGTCCTTGGTAAACGATTCGATGACTACCTCTTGGTCATACCCCACTTGTTTCAGTGCCGCGCTGATGCCCGGCCAGTCAATGTGGTCGCCACCCGGTGTGCCCCGGTCGCTGCCGCAGGCGTGAAAATGACCCAAGTGCTGGCCCGCCAGTCGGATGGCCGCCGCTTGGTTTTTTTCCTCGATGTTCATGTGAAACGTGTCCAAGTGCAGCTTCAGGGCGGGATTATCCACGGCTTCGAGCATCCGAAGGCCCTGCCCAACGGTGTTGATGAAGTCGGTCTCAAAACGGTTCAGCGGTTCGATGGCCAAGTATCGCTGCCGGTCTTGGGCGTACTTGCTCAAATCCGCCAAGTGGCCAACCACGGTTTGCCACTGCGCCTCGTATTCAGCTTCCGGCACCGCATCGGCCCGGCCCACCGACGAGTAAAGCGGCCCGACTAGGGTAGGGCAGTCGAGCAGCACCATCGCATCGAGCAGGCCCCGCAGATACCCGAGTGCCTCTTGCTGTTGTTCCGGAGTGCCTCTCAAATCCCGGTTTGGCCCCATGGCTGCGCACACGGCACCACAGGCCAGCCCGTAGCGATCCAATTCGGCTTTTACGAAAGCGGGATTGATGTGAGCCGGATCTTCCAGCGCGATTTCGACCGTATCAAAACCCCAGGCACTGAAATCAGCAAACAACCGGGTGCTTTCGTTGGTAAAGGGAGAAGTGAAGAGAAACGTGTTGATGCCGAATCGCATGGGATTGAGTGGTAATGGTGGATACAAGGACAATCAAAACGCAAGTCTGCGTGAGGCGGCACTGAATGCGTGGTTACGGCTGTCCGTCGGTCAGTGCCGGCAAAGATTGGCCGCCATTGCCGCCTTGGCGGGCGTTTGCGAAGAAACCCCGGCGTTGGGAACGTTTACTTTGGCCACCCACGCAATGGCGTTAAGCACCAGTTTGCGGTAGTCGTCGTTTGTCCAGTTGCGGTGGAAGTGTCCGGCCGTGATGCCAAAGCCCCGCCCGCCATCGGGTCGTTCCCGGCACCAGGCTAGGGTTTGCGGCTTGCCCATTTCGGCCCGCACCGCCGGGTTGTTCTCGTGGGGGCCGTCTTCCCGTTCCAGCGTGGTGGTTGGCGGCACCGCCGAAAGAATGGTCGTGACACCGGTCATCTTCTCCGGGAATCGCATGTGGTAATACCATTCGTCATCGGTTTGGAAAGGCTTTACCCCCCGAGTGATCGGGTGGCGGGGCAAGGTATCGAACCGGGCCTGCCACACAGGGTTGACCGACCAGTAGGTTTCAAAATACCCGCCAATCCAATTCAGGAAATAATCCCCCGGCTTCCCTTTGGGCACTTCAACAGCGTAATGGATGCAAGCCAGGCCAACGCCCTTCTTCATCAGTACGGCCAGTTCGTCCAAGTGCGGGTTGGCCATGTGCCCCTCGCCGCCGTCGCTGTACATCACCACCGCAGCGGCGTTGTCGAAAGCCCGGGGGTCTTTGGGCCACCCCCCGGCATACACGTCGGCCTGGATACCCGGCACATTTTTATTGAGCAGTTGCGCCAGCAGCACGCACCCTGCTTGGTGTTCGTGTTGTCCGGGGCCGTGGCTGCAACTGCCGGCAATCAATACCACCCGCTTTTTCTTGTTGGCAAGGGGATTGGGAACTTCTTTTTTAGTGAAGTGATGGAGCCTGATGGGTAGGAAACCGGCACATACGCCTACAATCAGGCACGCCGCAATTAGGAAACCCAGAATTGATCGGATACGCATAATGAGTCTGTTTAAACTTTTGGTTCTTGATTGATTTTACGCGGGAACATGGGCGAGAAAGCTATAAAGTGTAAACTCACCCAGTTGGTAAGGGTGAACTCGCATCGGATGAGCAAATCTTTAAAACCGTCAATCCAAGCATTGGCATATTGAATACAGTTGGTATGTGCTGACAATCAGCTTGTTATGAATCCCATTTGCGCACGCGAAAATTGCCGGGTGCTTGGTTTCCTGTTTGTTCAGCACACAGCCGGGTTTGGGCCTTTGGAAAGATACTGTTTTCCAACAGACCTGCCCGATGCAAAGCATGTAGCTCACCGGTTATCAATATATGACAACCCTGGCAATTACTGGCCATTAGAAAGGCAGTTCTTTCAAAGTAATGTTCCGGTAGGAAGCTTCGGCCTTGCCGCCCCCGTGAATCTGTAACCCGATCAGTCCCTGTTGGGGCAGCGTAGTTTCAGGTTCGGTATAATCCACGGTTGGCTGGCCGTTCAGCCAGATGCGGATGCGCCGGCCTTCGCAGCGGATTTTGTAATCGTTCCAGGTAGCAGGCTTGAGCAGTTTGGTTACAAGAGCCGAGTCGGGACGAGCCAGCACTTTGTCGCGCCGCGATTCGTCGTAGAGGCTGCCCCAGTAGCCCGCGCCCAAGTCGGCTTGGTAGCCGATCATCTCGTGGGCCGGCTGTTTGGCTCGTTCACTGCGAAACTGCACCCCGGCGTTGACAAAACCAGTACCAATCAGTTTAAACTGCAGGCGGAGTTCAAAATTGGCATACCGGCGCGTGGTGCAGAGAAAGTCATTCTGGGGAACGGTTTCCTGGAGGGAACCACCCACCAGGGCATCCTTTTCAATCCGCCACATTCGGGTGGTATCACCCTCCCACCCCCGGAAGTTTTTGCCGTTGAAGAGGGAAGCGGGCTTGGGTGCGGACACAAATCCGGCCCACGTGATGGAAAGCAAGGCAAACAAAAGGATTTTTTTCATCGTGCAAGAGGTGAATTTATAAATAGAGTTGCCATCGGTTTATAGTCAGTTAGTTAAGGACTTACTTAAACTGCATCCTCATCCGTGCAATGCACGTTTTCTGTTTGTTTTGACAATAGGGGGTTTGGGGTTTTGAAAAGATACTATTTTCCGGGTCTTACATTTTCTTTGCGAGATGTCCAACTCATTGATTGCCGGATTATGGTAGCCCCATTGATGGATGATGAGTATATGCGGATGTAACCGGCTGTTTGCTGCCGTTATTTCGGAAGCCACACCCGCACTTCGCCGTCGGTTTCGCCGGCATCGGCAAACGGCACCAAAAGTAACTCAATGGGTTTGTTTTTATAATAAGCTTCAGTTTTGAATACCTGCGAACCCACCCAGCCCGGGGGAAGCGCGGTCTTGGTAATAGCAGGAACCCCCGGCTTACGCATGGTGACTTGGTCTAAATCTTTAATCTGTGGATTCAACGCTTGGTCAATGGCCAATACCTGCGGGCCTACCCTGAATGCGATGTTGTTGGGATAACTCACTCCTCCGTCGAGCACTTGCGTATTCAGACCGAAGGATACTTTAATGATGGAATTTTTATCCCATTCCTGATCCAGGTTCAAATACTTGCCCGGTATTCCCTGCCGGGTTTTTCCGTTCACAACGGCGGTGAAATTGGTACACCAGGCGGGCACCCGCAGTGCCACCCGGAATTCGGTTTTCGTTTGGGGGTTGAGTTGAATCGTTATCTTTCCATTTTCGGGAAATTTCGTTTCCAGTACGCAGGCAACCGCAACTTCCTTCCCGTCTTTGGTCTTCACCTTGCCGGTGAATTTACCGGCGGTGTATAGGTTCATGTTGAAGCCATTGGCCGTGTTTTTTGTAAAAGCCAATTCGGGAATAGCGGCGATGCCCCTCGGAATGCTGGCCAGGCAACAATGCGCGTCAATGCTGCAACGAAACGGCTTTTTTCCCTGTAAAGCAGTATAGTAGCTTACGCAGCCGGTTTGCGGGTTTTCGGCCGCAAACAAATGGTTGTAAATCGTTTTTTCAATTTCATCCACGTATTTCGCCTCGCCGGTCAGGTTGTACAGTGCCTGACTGAACTGCAGCCAAGTGGTTGTGACACAACCTTCGCCCATGTGCACGTCGTTACCGGCGGGCAATACAAAATCTTCCTGAAAATATTCCTGTTTGCTGGCGGTACCGGTAATGTAGAGTTTGTTGGCGGCCACATCATTCCAGGCAACCGTAGCGGCATCAAGTAATCGCTTATTGCCGGTCAACTGGTACAATTTGACGATGCCGGTCAGGTTCGACATCATTTCGTAAGCCTTTGCATTGGCGGTTTTATTGACCTTGCCAACCGTGGTCAGGGTCGAAATTATTTTGGGGCCGTTTGGTGAATCGTAGGCTTTGATAATGTACTGGCAAAAGTCGAGGTACTTCTTATCGCCCGTGTAGCGGTACAATTCGGTCATCGGCTCCAGCACGCTGGTGGAAGCCATGCCCACATGGCCCGACGACTTGACAATGTTTCGCTGGCCTTCGCCTTCGCCGAATGTCCGGCACAACAAATCACCCATTTTTTTCGATGTCTCCAAGGCCGGCGGATAATCAGTTGCCGCATAATAGCTCAGTAATCCCAGCATATTGTATTTGTGCGCCCACACGTCCCAATCCGTCCAATAATTGGCGGGCAGATAGGTTCCCAAATAACCATCTTCCCGTTGGCAAGCCAGTAAAATATCAACAATGCGATCCATTTGAGCTTTTAATTGCGCGTTTTTTGAGTAACGCCAAGCCCGCACGGCCGCGTGCAGGTATTTCCCGGGATATTCGCCCACCCAAGTTTGCTTGCCGGGCCGGTTGTAATACCCTTCCAAGATGCCGGTTTCATCAATTTTAAGCAATCGCTGCACCAGATTAGCGGTCAGTCTTTCGTTCAGGTAGCCGCCCAGTTGGATATCCTCGAAGGGAAAGGCCGCCGTGGCATCGGGTACGGTGAGGTTGACTGAAGGGGCGGTAAGTTTTTCACCCGTCCGCTGCACCGGAACATGGGTATAGAGCGTACTGTATTTCATCGTATCAGTAAAAGGAGGGGCCGTAAAAGAAGCCTCCATCAGATAGGCACCCGGCTCGTGGACGGCGGCATTTATACGGTATGTGGTATCGGCCCGGTTACCGATGGTGATGGCTTCCTCTTTCTCGGATAAAACCTTTTTGTTCGCCGGATTGAAAACCCTGACCTTCAGTACGCCTTTCAGGGTGGCAACGGGAGTTTTGAAGCCGAAAAGCAACACTTCCGGAGAAATACCCTGACCGGACGGGCCGTTTTTTGCAGAATCCGCCTTCGCCGTGACGGTCAAGATATCCGAAAGCTGAAGGGTGTTTTTGAGGGCGTAAGGCCCGGCCCGCATCCCGCCAATTCCGCCTTGGTCATCCACCCGAACGGCGATGGTGTTTTCCTGGTCCCAACGAATAATATCGGAGGGAATCAGATACAACCGTTCGGTTTGCCAGTCGTTCAGGCGGCCAACCAGCTTGCCGTTGACGTACGTCTCATCAAAATCATCAATTTTCCCCAAAGCTATCTTCAGTGCATTCGACACGGAATTTTTGCTTTTGAATGAGGTAGGAATGACCACTTTGGTGCGGTACCAGGCAATGCCATCGTAGGCATCGTAACCGGCCGTCTCCCACCCAACACCGACCGGGATGGTCTTCCACTTACTGTCGTCGAAGCCGGGTTGGGAATACGCGGCATTGTCGCCCGTTTGAAATTTCCATTTTTCCGGGAGCGGAAAGTCACCCGCGTACTTCTTTGGTTGAAAACTCGCGGTCATTACGCTGATGAAACCCAGCGCAAGCAAGCTTGGGAGGATCAATGAACGATTGGTTTTTTTAGTCATAATTTTATTGGTTTGCCCGATAAACATGGATGCGTTAGCCTGTTACTGAATAATCAGTTTTTTAGTGACCTTTTTCTTGCCCCTGGTGATGGTGATTATGTAGGTACCTTTGGGGTATCTGCGCGTGCTTAGTTCCAGGCTCGACCGGCCTGACAACCGGCCTGATGCGTAGACTTTCCGACCCAGCAAGTCGGTCAGTTCCACCTGCGCCCCCGCCTGATCCAGTTCCTGGCCGAAGTCAATGGTCACCGAGCCACTGGCCGGGTTGGGGTAAATGGCAGCGGTGGTACTGGTAGTTGAAGATGCTGATGTGGCGGTTACTGTGGGGGCGGGGTTCCAACGATAAACAACTGTTTTATTATTCCAATGGTCAAGAAATGTAATTACATACTCACCATTTGACCTTTTAAATGCCTGCGTATTGTGATTATTATCGCTTTCGTGCAGTGTATAGTCTGCCGGCCCGTACATATCCATTACAAAAGCTCCGGTATTGGCATTCCAAACTTTTACAAGACCGTATTCGGGATGAGGAGGAGTTGCAAAATCGTAATCAATATCATAATCAGTAAAAATGTAATCACCGGCGACATCGAATGATACCACATCACGGTTATTAAAAATCAGTTCGCTTGTGAACACAAGGTTACGGGTAGTACTCCAATTGTTGTAGCGGGATATTTTCGATTCGCTCGTTCCGGTAGTCCTACCGATTAAATACATAACATCAGTCTCCGCAATATATTTGATACTCACAAATCCAGTTGAGGAATACGGAGCTGGGATAGCGATAGTTGTGGGAGAATTAAAATTGTAAGTTGGAATTCCCCCACTAACGCCAGTACAAGGATACTTTTCAATAATGCTTGCATTGTCGCCACTCCAGATAGTTCCGTTGGCATCAACATCAGTAATGCTGCCACGTGTCCAAGTAGGAGCTATATCCGTTACGCCGCAATTAACAAGTGTTTCACTGTCTGACGGAATGCGGTAAACGAAAACTTCCCCTCTTTGAGCTGATGCATACATAAATTTGCTGCCAAATAAATTTGCAATGCGAAAAGGTGAAATACCGGCAAAGCTTATTCCCCGTTGGGTTGCATTATAGGCGTTAGACTCATTTATAGCACCACCCCATCCATACCAGGGAGCAATTTCAGTATTAGCCTGCGCAGCATAATTCATTTTGTAGTGATGCCCTCCGGCATACACATCTGTTTCGTCTGTAGTGGGGTCAATGTAGGCACCTTCCTCAAAAGTATGACCAATCAATCTCCATTGAAAAATACCTGATGAATTGTACTTCTCTATGTGTGCTCCACTATTAATGCCATGCAATACATATATACTCCCACTATTGTCAACACCTATTCCACAAGCCCCAAATGTGTGTCCAGGGACATTTGTATCATTGATAACGTTAAATGAAAAACGCTGAGGGCCAACCAAGCCTGGCCTTGCGCCACTAAGGATACCACGTGCTGCGCCAAAGTCCGTATTACGGGTTGGTGAGGTAGTAACATTATTATATACCTTCACATTCTGATCAATGCCACGATCAATTACGTACATTGTATTATTGGTAGTATTTACAGTTACGGCGGCAGCGACGTTACCTGCCGGCAGCGTAATGGATTGTGATTGTAACACTCCGGTGTTGGAGTAACGCTTTAGTGTGGTATTACCTGTAATTGCCCAAATAAAGCCAGCACCATCCAAGGCCAACCGGCCTGAACCACCCACATTGAAATCACGGACTGCCGCAAGGGTGACAGCATCATACACATAAACTCTACCATTCAAACTACTTACAAATACTTCTGCATCGTTCGCCGCAATACCCATAATAGCAGCACCTGGAACGGTGATACCTGCTGACTGGGTTGGATTAGTACGCAAGCACCGATAAATTATATTTGTCTCCGCAGAAAATACAGCCGCACTATTTCCGCCAATTTCTGACCCAAAAGGAAAATCATTTGTAGGATTCAGCTTTGGTAGTATAGTTCCATTGGAACCATAAACGCCAATTAGACGAAAAGCTTCATCAAACCATGTCGCTGTGTAACTGGTGCCTTCCAGCGAGACCCACATATTATGAATCTCTTCCTGGACATACAAACTGTTGGCAGCACCACTATTACCCAACCAACTGGTGGTATAAGTGAGATTTTGGGCACTGGCAAGATGGCAAAAGAAGATGGCAAAAAGTACTGCCGGAATAATCGGTCTTTGCCCCTTGACTAGCTGTAAAGCAGAATAGATACATTTTTTCATGGTGTTTCCAGTTAAATTGGCAAAAAACAAATATCAGGAAAAAAGGCGCCACTTTTCCAAAATAGTATCTTTTGAAAAAGCGAAACCCCTCCATGTCGGAATCCATGGGATTTGCAGGTCAGCCATCGGCTTCAATAACCCGGGATTCCCGCATAACCTTCCGGTTTCCAACCAAAGGCAATGCCGGTAAGGCGGGGGGGTGGCGCGGGTTTTGGCCGTGCTATTCGATGACCAGTTTTTTGGCGGCCACTTTCAACCCTTGGGTCACCTTGATGACATAAGTGCCGTTTGGGTATTTGCCGGTACTTACCTGCAAGGCGGAACGGCTTGAGACTGCACCTGACGAATATACCCTCCGGCCCAGCCAATCCAACAGTTCCACCTGTACCGGCCCCTGTTTCAAGTCCTTGCCAAAACCGATGGTCACCGAGCCGGTAGCCGGGTTGGGATAGATGTCCAATACATCTCCCTTACTGCTGTTTGTTTCCGCTACGGATGATTCGTTTGCAGTAACTACACCGGAATTTGAACCGGTTGTAGCACCCAAACTTATTTCAATAACCAAAGGATGGTCAGGGACACTGAACGTATAGGAGGAAACATTGCTGGTATTTACCACCGGATTTGCGTTGTCAGTAGTGGTTGGCAGATAGGCTTTCAGGGCCGATACCGTTTGACCGAAATTTACCGAAACATTTACCGGGGAAACATTTATACCCACCCCATTGGCGTTGGTACTGATTGCTTCCTGCCACAAGACAAGGTAATATTTTCCATCGGCTTTTTGCACCAATGTCTGATGAATTTCGTTGGTAGTTGCATTCTTGTCATCGGTAAAACTCAATCCGC
The DNA here is from genome assembly GCA_043789005.1 of Sphingobacteriales bacterium. Lineage (GTDB taxonomy): Bacteria > Bacteroidota > Bacteroidia > Cytophagales > 172606-1 > Xanthocytophaga. Next base: position 13,021 of record JAYWIH010000203.1, on the reverse strand, counting down.
CGCCACTGAGTCTATAGTTCAAAGAACCAGTCGGGATGTTTGTGTTTCCCACATCTTCAAGAAGGCCGATCAAGCGTTTTAAAGCTGTTCCGGATGGCTTGAGTGTACCGTTCACATAAGCTAAGCCAAAATGCGTTTCGGGGTCAGCATTGAACGGGCTTACGGGGTCAGGATCCAAAAGCTCGTATGCGCAAGAGTAGACGATACCCGCGTTGAAGTGCTCTAAAAAGCCGCGCAAGGTGTATTTGGCGGCGGTCTGTTCATCTACCCCCCAGCCATTGGCATCATCGGGCGTAGTGGGGTAGCCCCACTCGGTGAAGATCATGGGTTTGTTAGCCGCCACCCTACGGGCCCTTGTGGCCGCCAGATACCCGATAGTTCCGCCGTTGTTGTCGGGAGCAGTCCACAAGGAGATGGTGGGTGGCGCGCAAGTACTATTGAATGCACAATGGGCCAATTTTCCCCAAGGTTGGAAAGGAGGCCAAAAATGGTAGGGATGCGCGTTTCCATAGTGCACGTAATTATTGATCGAACCCGCAGTTTCAATTTCGCAGGCAGCGGTGGGTCCGGTATTGGTGGCGATTTTTAAGTTTGGAAGCGACGGGAGAATGTTGTTCCACCAATTCTTTATTTGCCGGTGAGCCTGCGCATCGCCGTTTACCCCCATATTCTCGTTGGCTCCCTCCAAGACAATCACCTTGTTGCCCAGCGGAATCAGGTAATTGTCTCTCAGCCGCTTCCAGTCATTCTGGTTGTCGGTGATTATCCAGGTAAAACCGCCCGGGATACCCGCGTTGGCACCCGCTTGTGAAATAGCCGAAAAACGGGTGACCACCCCCCGGTTGTTCATGTCAAAATCTTCCACCCCGCCGTTCCAACCGTAAATGCCATCCCGCAGATGCCTTATCCTTATATTCACAGCCGTATTGATGGTGGTTTGCTCAGCATTGGGTAACTCGGAGTTGTTGGTATACTGCGACCAGTTCCTTGCACTGTGTACATTCACCCCGATCATGTCGACAAATTTATCCGCAGGTTGGGATTGCACCTGCGCTTGTACGGTTAATTCCAGTGAAACAAAGGCCAATAAAGTGGCTATCGTTGTTTTAATTATGTGAGTATTCATGGTTTTTGTATTTAAAATCGGTGTATGCTGATAAACGGCCTGTTATGAATTCTATTTGCGTGCGTGAAAATTGTTGTGTGCTTGGTTTCCCGCTTGTTCCGGGCAACGGCGGGTTTGGGCTTCCTGAAAGATACTATTTTCCAACAGACCTGTTCAAAGTAAAACATGTAACTTACTCATGTTACGCACGGTTCCAATGGGTTTCCCAAAAACAGGATTTTGGCTGTCGGCTAAAGGTCGTTTTCGACAAACTGACCCCCATACTGCGCAACATAAGATATTAATACGCAACTTTGCCTAATCTGCTGCCAAAAGATTGCTGGCCAACCTTGGTTCGTTTGCCACCCGAGAAGGCCAGCCATGCATTACACGAACAGCCGTGCTTGCACTCAGCTTTCCATTGTTATCCTAACCGATTGCACATACGCCCCAATCATTTTTCAATCCATCTCCATTTAGAAATGCATTACCTCACGCCGCGCCAAATTGTGGCCGAACTGGACAAATATATCATTGGGCAGCACGATGCCAAACGCAATGTGGCCATTGCGCTGCGCAACCGCTGGCGGCGCATGAACACGCCCGAATCCATAAGGCAGGATATTGTACCCAACAATATCCTGATGATTGGCGCGACCGGTGTGGGCAAAACCGAAATAGCCCGGCGGCTGGCCAAAATCGCCGACGCGCCGTTTACCAAAGTCGAAGCATCCAAGTTTACCGAAGTGGGCTACGTGGGGCGCGATGTGGAAAGCATGGTGCGCGACTTGGTGGAGCAGTCGGTGCAGATGGTGAAAGCCAGCCGCAAGGAATCGGTAAAGACGAAAGCTACCCTTATCGTGGAAGATGTGATTCTGGACGCGCTGATTCCGCCCATGAAGCAGCCTTCGGGCGTGGGTTACGGCAACGGCGATATGCCCCAGACCGACCAGGAACTGAATGAACGCACCCGCCAGAATTTCCGCGACAAACTGCAGCGCGGCGAACTCGACGACCGGAAAATAGAGATTGACGTGCAGCAATCGGCCGCGCAGGTGGGCATGGTGGGGCCGGGCATGGACGAGGTGACCATGATGAACCTACAGGAAATGCTGTCGGGCATGATGCCCAAAAAAGCCAAGAAACGCAAGGTTACCATTGCCGAAGCCCGCAAACTGCTGCTCGAAGAGGAATCGGCAAAACTGATTGACATGGACGAGGTGAAGGAGGAAGCCATCAGGAAAGCCGAAAACACGGGCATCATTTTCATTGACGAGATTGACAAAATAGCCTCGTCGAGCAAGGGTGCGGGTGGCCCGGATGTGAGCCGTGAAGGGGTGCAACGCGATTTGCTGCCCATTGTGGAAGGCAGTACGGTGACCACCAAATACGGTGTTATCAACACCGACCATGTGCTTTTCATTGCCGCCGGGGCTTTCCACGTGTCCAAGCCCTCCGACCTGATTCCTGAACTACAGGGGCGTTTCCCGATCCGCGTCGAGTTGAAAAGCCTGACCAAGGACGATTTCTACCACATTTTGAAAGAACCCCAAAACGCGCTGACCAAGCAATACCAAGCCATGCTGGAAGCCGAAAGCGTGGAACTGACTTTCCAAGACGACGCACTGATGCGGCTGGCCGAAATTGCGTTTCAAGTGAACTCGGAAGTGGAAAACATTGGTGCCCGCCGTTTGCACACGGTCATGAGCCACCTGCTTAACGAATTCCTGTTCGACATTCCCGATGTGATCGGGGCAAACGCCAAAATTGTGGTGACCCTGCAACTCGTGGATGAGAAGTTGTCCGGCCTGCTCAGGAACCGCGATCTGAGCCAGTATATTCTGTAGTGCGAACCGGTAGGGGATTTTGAAGCGGCGCGGGGCAACAACCCGCGCCGCTTTTTTTTGGGTGGGTTAGGGCTTTTGGAAACATACTATTTTGGGCGGAAAGGCTGGCTCACTGCCCAAGCCGGGCATTGGTGTTTGTGCGGTTAATGTTTCGCTTGTAGGTTTTGGCGGCAAAACGCACTGCGGCCTTGCCCGGCGAAAAGGTATTTTTGCGGCACACTCGATTGAAATCCTATGCAAGCGCAGCAAAATACCCGTAAAGACAAAAGGAACCTGGCTTATTTTGTCAGTTACTACTTCAACCTGAATCCGAACACAATCCAAGGCCGACTCACCATCGGGTTTTTGTCCATGGGAGCTTTGTCGGTGGCACTGGTGGTTATCACGCACCTCCAATGGCGGGCGGGTATGCAGCAGACCCACTATGCCCTCACGGTGGCGACCTCCTCCAGATATTACTCCACGGATTTTGAATCGGCGTGTAAGGAACTGGTAATCAATAACTTGCAGGTGGTAAATGTCACGGATGAAACCATCGAGGCAAGTTACAAACGCGCAATATCCAACCGCGACACGCTGCTGAAATTCTCAAAAAAATGGAAAACTGATCACGAACGCCAATTGCTGGCCGAAGCCGACGCGCATTTCTCGCAACTGCGTTCGATGCTGCAAAAAGACGACAGCACGGCGGCAGCCAAAGCCATACCCATCCTGCAGGCCTTCCAATCCGCTATCCAAAAATTGGTCAAAGTCCAGACAAACGAGATATTGGCGGCCCGCACCGGCATCCTTGCCGTCCAGCAACGTTTGGGGTGGCTTGTGCCGCTATACATTTCGTTTGCATTCGTAATGGCCTACTTTGTGGGATCATTCATGATCGTGGGTATTCTGTCGTATGTGAAACAATTCAAGAAATACCTGCGCGAGTTGGGCAAGGGAAACCTGCCCCAAGCCATGCCCGAAACTAAAAACGAAATGAACGCATTGGTGAAGGAAATAAATCTGCTGACAGATAACCTGGGGCAGATCAAGGATTTTGCGTTGTACGTGGGCAAAGGGGATTTTGAAAAGAACATCAAGGTTTTCAATGACGAGGGCGATTTAGGAACCTCACTGTCGCAAATGCGCGATGAACTGAGAAAAGTGTCGCTGGAAGAGAAAAAAAGGTTTTGGGTTAATGAGGGTTTTGCAAATTTCGGCAGCATCATCCATGGCAGCCACAACTTGGACGACCTGTGCGAAAAAATCGTGTTGCAGTTGGTCAGGTTCCTGCACGCCAACCAAGCGGGCCTGTTTGTGGTGGAAAACGAAAGCACCGGCCAGCCCCACCTTTCGCTCAAGGCCTGCTACGCCTATGACCGCAAAAAATACTTGCAAAAACAGGTACTGCCGGGCCAAGGCTTGGTCGGGCAGACGTGGCAGGAAGGCGAAACCACCTACCTGCGCCAGATACCCGAAAACTACCTGCGCATTACCTCTGGCCTTGGCGATGCCAGCCCGCGCTACCTGCTGATTGTGCCACTCAAGGTCAATGGCGGCGTGCATGGCATTGTAGAGCTGGCTTCGTTCCGTGATTTTGAGCCGCACGAAATCCGGTTTGTCGAGGCCATCGGCGAAAACATAGCTTCCACGCTGGCCAATGCCAAAATATCCGAAAACACGCAACTGCTATTGGAGCAAAGCCGGGTAATGGCCGGGCAGATGGCTGCGCAAGAAGAGCAGATGCGCCAGCACATGGAGGAACTCATGGCCACGCAGGAGGAAATGATTCGGAAAGAAGCAGAATCGGCTCTTTTGTCAAGGGCAATCAACCAGTCGTTGGCCACCATTGAATTTACTACCGAAGGCATTGTGCAGACTGCCAATGACAACTTTTTGGAACTGATGGGCTACTCGTTGGCTGAAATACAAGGCCGGCACCACCGGATGTTTTTGCTGCCCGAAGAGGCGGACAGTTCCGAATACCAATTGTTTTGGAATCAGATCCGGAGTGGTGTCACCCAGTCGCGCGAGTTTAAGCGGGTGACTAAAACCGGAAAGGTGGTTTGGTTCAGGGCTTCGTACATGCTGGTTCAGAATGCCAGTACCCAAGCGTCGAAGGTATTCAAACTGGCGCAGGATATTACCATGCAGGTGAACTTGAAGATTCGGTCTGAGCAGCAAACCGAAGAATTACAGGCCCAACAGGAAGAATTGCGCCAGAACATGGAGGAACTCATGGGTGCGCAGGAAAAAATGAGCCGTTCGCAACGCGAGACCGCCCACAAGCAGGCCGCCTTGGATGCGCTGCTCAACAACTCCAATTTCGCTTCTGTCACGATTGATACGGAGTACCGCGTGGTGGCCGCGAATGCGGCATTGAAAAAAACCTACGAAAAACTCGGCGTGTCAATGGATGTGGGATCGCAAGTTCTGGACTTGTTCCGCAAACACTTTGGCGAGGCCGCCGCCGAGAAACGCAAGGCACAGTATGACCGGGCTTTTGCCGGCGAAACCTTTACCGACCATGAGGAAACCGTGATAAACGGCAGAACCATGCACACGGAAATCTACCACAACCCGATCAGGGACAAACGGGGCGAGATTTCCGGCGTGGCCATTTCGGCCAAAGACATATCCGCACAAAGACAGCGCGAACAACAACTGGAGCAAGACCTGCACCATGCCCGGCACGAAAACGAACGGCTGGCGCAACGCGTGGAGGAACTCGCGGCCCGCCTGCCTGCGCACCCCAACCACCCGGCATCCCCGGAAAATGCGGGCTTGGCGTGAAACTTAAATATGGTGGGTGATCCAGCCCGCAATGTTGCGGTGATGCCACAAGCGGGTTTGGGTCTTTTTGCGGATACTATTTTTATAGCATCCAAATAGCCTGCCAAGAGCCGGATACGGGCGGTAATGACGCATGAGCATGAGAACCCGCAGGTGGTTGAGAATCGGTCGGCTCTGAGATAGACAATCCGCATAGTAAATTTAATTCTGGCAGCAGAGCCATCCATCCATGAAAATATCCAAGCAATTCATCCGCCAAAGGCTCATCCTGTTCTCGATTGTAGGCGTGATCCTGCTGGTCGGGGTCAGCGTGGTTTTCTTTTTCGCCAACAAGGCCGTGATTGACCGCACCATGGAATTGCGCGGCCAGACGGACAAGGTGCAGGAAAAAACCCGCTACCTGATTCGGGGGGTGGTGCAGCGGCTGGATGTGGGCATACGCGGCTACGCGCTGACAAAAAACAAGGTGCTGCTGAAACCGGTGGTTCTGGCCAAAAAGGAATTCAAGGCCACCATGGACACCTTGGAGATGGCTTTGCGGATGCAGCAATACCCGAACATGGGCGAAGTGGCCGCCCTGAAAATTGAAATCCAGCGGTATATCGGTTTTTGCGACGACATGGCCGCCGCCATTGAAACGGATAGCACGGCGGTGTTCAGTGCCATGTTTGCCCAAGATCGGGGTACGCCGCTCTGGTATTTCTACGAGCCGATCAGTAAGAAGATATTCGATTTTGAATCCGGCTTGAACCAAAAGGCACAGGAAGCGCAGCAGAATGCGCACACCCGGAACATAGTTGTGCAGTTGCTGTTGCTGCTGGCGGGCATACCGGTGCTGTGCATGGTCATTTACCGCCTCGTGCGGCTGAAACGCGACCAAAACGAACTTTTGCTGATGCTGGCGCAAAACGACCGTCAGTACCTGTTTGATTCAGGACAGGAAACCGGCGGTTTGTCGGCCAGCACGATTGTGGAAAACTCAATTGAGAATTTCAAGAAAGCCGACAACATGATCTCCGCCCTGTCTGAGGGGGATTATGCGGTGGAATGGCACGGGCTGGATGCCCGCAACCACGCCGCAAACGCCCAAACGCTGGCCGGAAAACTGACGCGGATGAAGGAAAAAATGCAGGCAATCAGGCGCGAGGAAGAGCAACGCACGTGGGTGACGGAAGGCTTGGCGGAGTTTTCGGCCACGGTGCGCAACCACCAGCACGATGTGGGTCTGCTGGCATTGGAGGTGGTCAGGTTTTTGGTAAAATACCTGAAAGCGCAGCAAGGCGCACTTTTCATCACGCAGCAGGATCAAAATGAACATTACTTGGAACTCGCCGCCTGTTACGCGTTTGACCGCCGTAAATACGTGGAAAAGCGGATTGGCGCGGGCGAAGGACTGATAGGCCAGGCATATCTGGAAGGTGAAACGGTAATGCTAACTGAAATTCCGGCAGGGTACACGGCCATTACATCGGGCCTGGGCGATGCCACACCCAAATGCCTGCTGCTGGTGCCGATGAAATACAACGAAAAAGTGGAGGGAATACTGGAAATCGCCTCCTTCACTATATATGAGCCGTACCAGATGGTGTTTGTGGAGAAAGCCGGCGAGTTTGTGGCCTCCGCACTGACAAATGTGAAAAGCACCGAAAGCATGAAACTGCTGCTTGAGCAGTCGCAGGGGCAAGCCGAGTCGTTGAAGGCGCAGGAAGAGGAGTTGCGGCAGAACCTGGAGGAACTGGCCGCCACGCAGGAGGAAATGGTGCGCAAGGAAAAGGAGATGGAGCGGCAGTCGGCACAGTAAGGGAACTTGAAATCAAAGGAGGTTTGGGCTTTTCAAAAGATACTATTTTTTGTCATTCCGACGAAGGAGGAATCCACTGCCAATCGCGTACCAAAGCCCGGAGTCCCGCGCAAGTGAAGACCCGATTCCTCCTCCGTCGGAATGACAAACAGGTTTGGTGCTTCTAAAACATACTATTTTGCCGTGCCCGGTTTGTTTTCACGCTGCCTGAAAACCGCTTTTTCCAGTTCAACCGCGAAAAACACCAAGGACGAGGCAGCAACAACCAGAACGAATTCGTTCAGTGTCAGGGCTTCCGTGTGGAATATGGATTGCATGAATGGAATGTAAGTGACGGCAACCTGCAACAGCAAAGCCATTGATACCGCGCCAATGAGTGGTTTGTTGGAAAACATACCCGCACCGAACAAAGACCGGTTTTCAAAACGGATGGCCAAGACGTGCCCCAATTGGCACAGGCTCAGAAAGTTGAAAACAATCGTTTGCCAATGCAACTTGTTTTCGATGGCCCATGCTTGCAACCCCAACGCAATGCCAGCCATGAGTATGCCTACCCACACCATGTGCAAGCCCCGGCCATTGGCAAACACACTTTGCCCGGGCGGACGCGGAGGCCGGTTCATAATGTTCTCTTCCGCTTTCTCGTACGACAATGAAATGGCCGGCAAACCATCGGAAACCAAGTTGATCCATAAAATATGGACGGGCAGCAGCGCGACGGGCAAACCGATTATTGGCCCCACCAGCAACGTCAGCAACTCGCCGGAGTTGGTTGTCATCAGGTATTTGATGAATTTGAGGATATTGTCGTACACCCTTCGCCCTTCGCGCACAGCCTTCACAATGGTTGAAAAATTGTCGTCCAGCAAGATCATGTGGGCTGCTTCCTTGGAAACATCCGTGCCGGTGATGCCCATGGCGATGCCGATGTTTGCCCTTTTCAGCGAAGGCGCGTCATTCACGCCATCGCCGGTCATGGCCACGTAATGCCCTTTCTGCTGGAGCATTTTCACAATCCGCAGTTTCTGTTCGGGCGAGACACGGGCATATACCCTGATTTTCTCCACCTTGTCCGCAAAACCGCCATCATCCAGTGCCGCCAGTTGCTGGCCGGTCACCACCAGATCATTCTCGCCACTAAGAATCCCGACGCGCTGGGCAATGGTTTTTGCCGTCAACGGGTGGTCGCCGGTTATCATTACAATCGTGATACCCGCCGTTTTGCACTGCGCTATGGCCTCAAGCGCTTCTTCGCGGGGAGGGTCAATGATGCCGGCCAGCCCCAGAAACCGCAAACCGGATTCCTGAGTTTTGCCATCCATATTTTCAGGCAACGCATCCCAATAACGGCAGGCAAACCCCATTACCCGCAGTCCCTTGGCCGCCAAGCCATCCACTTGTTGTTGCAGCATGGGCACATCAACATCCGCACATTGAGGCAGCAGGACATCGGGAGCACCTTTGGTAAAGGAAATTATTTTGTGTTCGTAGGCATGGAAAGTTGTCATCATTTTCCGGTCGGCATCAAACGCGATTTCCGCCAGCCGTGGCCAAACGCCCGGTTGTATGTTTTGTTCCCTTGCCACTTCCATCAAGGCAATCTCCGTACTGTCGCCCTTGATGTCTTTGCCACTGTCGGCTACGGCATCGTTGTTCAGGGCAAACGCGTGCAGCATCAAGTCTATTTCTTCTTGTTGCCTGACGGCCGACAAAGCGTTTCGTTCGTGTACCTGCCCGTTTGCAAACACTTGCTCCAAGTGCATCTTATTTTTGGTGAGCGTGCCGGTCTTGTCAGTGCAGATGTACGTGACCGAACCCAGCGTTTCCACGGCTGGCAGCTTCCTGATCAGGCTGTTGAGCCGGATCATTCTTTTCGCGGCCAATGCCAGTGAAATGGTGATGACGGCGGGCAATGCCTCCGGGATGGCGGCCACGGCGAGTGAAATGCTGGTGAGCACCATTTTAACCACATCCTCACCCCGCCACCAACCGGCGGCAAAAAACATCAGGCAAAGGAACAGCACCAACAGCGAAAGTTTTTTTCCGAACGATGCCATGCGTTGCTGCAACGGCGTTGCTGCCTCATCTTCTTGCAGCATTTTGGCAATGCGGCCCAGTTCGGTTTGCATTCCGGTGGCAACCACCGCGCCACTGCCACGGCCATGGGTAACAAACGTGCCTTTGAAAGCCATGTTTTTCTTGTCGCCAACCGGCAAATCGTCCATTTCCAGCACTTCGGTTATTTTGTCCACGGCCATGGATTCGCCGGTCAGGGCCGCTTCCTCAACTCTCAGGTTCTTGGATTCAATGATGCGCAAATCGGCGGGTACGGCATTGCCCGCTTCCAACAGCACCACATCGCCGAGCACCAATGCCGTGGCGGGCAACCAAACGGTATTGCCATCGCGCAGCACCTTTACTTGGGCCACGGCCATTTGCTTCAACGCCTGCATGGCTTTTTCGGCGCGGTATTCCTGAAAGAAGCCCAAGAAGGCATTGAGCAGGACAATGACGAGTATGACAATGGTGTCGGTAAGGTCGCCAACGATTCCCGATACGATGGCGGCAGCCAGCAGAATCAAAATCATCACATCCTTGAACTGTGCCAGCAGCATCCCGGCCACGCTTTTCCTTTTGCCTTCCTCCAGTTCATTGGGGCCGTTCTCCCGCAACTTTTCTGCGGCTGCCACGGCACTCAAACCTTTTGGGCTTGTGGCCAGCGATTTGAACGTTTCCTCTATGCTTGTCTTGTGCCAGTTCATGTACGGATGGTTTTTGGTCGGGATGATTTTGGAAAGTCGCTGGCGGTCATGCCTGATTAGCGGAAGTCAACCGGATGGCGGGAGTGCAAGCAACCGGGAGCCACTTCGGGTTTTCTGCCTTTCCTTGATGGTTGCGGTTTTCATGTTGGCCCGGATGCGGGGTTGCCGTAAAAATATCCTTGCCAGATTGCCGCAGGTTTGGGCTTTCGAGAAGATACTGTTTTCGCACCGGCATTAGGCCAGCAACGGCGGGTTTGGGGTTTTCAGAAGATACTGTTTTCCAAGCCTAAAAAATCCGTGCCGGAACAAATGCCGTGAACCGAAGGGCTAAAGAAAAAAGCGGTGCGCCGAAACAGTGCGCTGCCGGGTTTGGCCGTTTAAAAAGATACTATTTTCAGGGCCAGATGCGCGTTCCGTTCACGGTTCCGACAATTCCACCACAATCGTGCTGCCTTTTAAGGCCAATGCGCCGGGCGGCTGCGATTGTGCGGTTACGCGGCCACGGCCGGTGTGGCGCACCCGCAGGCCACGGTTTTCCAAGATGTAGAGTGCGTCGCGCAGGGTCATGCCGGTAACGTCGGGCACGCTGCCGGGCTTGGCGGCGCGGCTTTTCCAGCGCAGTTTACCATCGCTGTCCGCCTCGGCCACGGCCCATTCCTGCACACCGCCACCCGCACGGTTGCCGAGGCCGATTTCGTCGCAGAGGTATTTCAAATCCTCGAAACTGCCCGCCCGCACCACCGGCAATTCATCTGTGTCGCGGCGTGGCTTGGGCATGGCCTTGTGCATCTCCACGTCCAAGGCGTAAATTTTGTCGGCGACCTCCCTGAATACCGGTGCCGCCACATCCGATCCGTACTGTTCAAAACCCTGCGGGCTGTCAATGACCACGATGCAACTGTATTTGGGACGTTCGGCGGGGAAATAGCCCACAAAAGACGTGTAGTAGTTGCGCGTGTAGAGGCCGTTTTTGAGTTTTTGGGTGGTGCCGGTTTTGCCCGCAATCCGGTAATCGCTGCCGCGCACATTCTTGGCCGTGCCGCGTTCCACCACGCCTTCCAGCATCCGCCGCACTTTTTTCAGGGTTTCGTCCGAGCAGATTTTCTCATTGAGCACCCGTGACTGGTAGGAATCCACAACTCGCTCGGCCACGCGGATTTGCTTGACCACGACCGGCTGTATCATGCGCCCATTGTTGGCCACGGCATTGTAAAAGGCCAGCATCTGGATCGGGGCGATTTCGTTTTCGTAACCCACTGACATCCAAGGCAATGACAACCCGCTCCACGACCGGTTTTCGGGTGTTTTAATCAGCGGAATCGCTTCTCCCATCATGTGAAAACCCAACGGCTTGGTAAGCCCGAACGATTCCAGGTACTGGATGAAACGCTGCGGCTTGCTGCCGAAATACTGGTGCGTGAGCTTGACAAACGCAATGTTGGACGAGTGTTCAAATGCCTGCTGCACCGAAATGGTGCCGTAGCCGGTCGGCTTCGAGTCGCGCATCACGCGGTCATAGAAGCGGTATTCGCCGTTGCCGGTCTGGATGCTGTCCGTTGGCGAAAGTTTGGTCTCTTCGAGCAACGCAATCATCGAAGCCAGCTTGAACGTGGAACCCGGATTGGTACGCCCTTGCTGGCCCACGGCATAGTTGTAGTTTTCGGCATACCGCCCATCGGCCAGCCGCCCCAGATTGGCCATCGCCTTGATTTCGCCGGTGGCCACTTCCATCACCACCACGCAGCCGTAACTGGCACGGTGGCGTGCCAATGCCCGCAGCAGCGAACTTTCGGCCACGTCCTGCACATTGATGTTGAGGGTGGTCTGGATGTCAAGCCCTTGCTCCGGGCGGATTTCGTTGGCATCGCTCACGCTTTTCCACGCCCCGCCCGACATCCGGCGGAACAGCCCGCGTCCGTTCTGGCCGGCCAGTTGCTTGTTATAGCTGAATTCCAGTCCGGCTCCCCGGCTCTGGTCGTTCAAAAAGCCGATGGTGCGTGCCGCCAACGCCTTGAAGGGCAGGTAGCGCCGGTCGAGCCGCTCAAAAATCACTCCGCCCTTGCTGCGGCCCAGCCGGAAAACGGGCCACTTTTCCATGAGTTTCTTGTCCTGGTGGCCAATCAGCTTGTGGTTGATGACCAGATATTGCCTTTCGGGTCGGTCTTCGGCACGGGCTTTCTCGTTGAACCGGCGGATGTCCTTGATTTTGCGGCGGTATTCGTCGGGCGTGCGGTCGCCAAAATAGCTGGAAAGCAGGTAAGACAGCGAATCCAGACCTTCGTACAGCGCGTCGCGGTCGGGAATGGTGGGGTCCATGGCCACGCGGTAGAACGGCAGCGAGGTGGCCAGCAGGCTTTCGTCGTCGGCGTAGATGTTGCCGCGCACGGCTTTCACCACGCGGTAATCGGTCAGGCGGGCACGGGCAATGGTGCGCCATTTGTCGCCATCAACCCATTGCAGCCAGAAAATGCGGAACACCACCGCCACCGCCACCAACACCACGAGCAGGTAGGCAATGCGGACACGGACGAGAATGGCTTTTTTGATGCTCATTTTCCTGCAAAGTTTTTTCCGTGGAAATAGAGGCCTCCCCCAACCCCCTCCGAAAGAGGGGTCTTTTGGATGGCGGGTTTTGGTGTCCGCAAAGATACTGTTTTCACCCTCACCCCCGGCCCCTCTCCTGCTGAGAGGGGAGCAAAGGCTCCCTTTTTTTTCACCCCTCTCAGCAGGAGAG
>JAYWIH010000202.1:0-6311 GCA_043789005.1 Sphingobacteriales bacterium | reverse complement strand
GCGCCAGCAGTTTCTCAAAGCCGATGCGGTACGGCTCAAACGACACGCCGCCGTGCGTGTACACCATCAGGTTGGGCCAGATGTCGTGGATGGTCTTGAGTTGGTACCGCTCTATTATCTTTTCCATCAGTATCTGCACCCATGCGGGCACACCGGCCAGAAAGCCGATATTCCAACTGGGAGCCTGCTCCACAATCTCCTCCAGTTTGGTATTCCAGTCGGTGATGCTGGATATTTCGGCTCCGGGCTTGTAGAAATGCTGGAACCAGAACGGGATGCGGCTGGCATTGATGCCGCTCAGGTCGCCTTCAAAGTACGTTCCGTTGTAGTTGAGGTGGGTGCTGCCACCCAAGGCCAGCATTCCGGTGGTGAACAGCTTGCCGGGCAGGTCGGGGTAATGCGCCAGCGAAAGGATTTGGCGGATGCTGGTTTTCTGGATGGCCTTGATCATGGCCTTGGTGACGGGAATGTGCTTGGACGATGATTCAGAAGTGCCCGAACTCAGCGCGAAATACTTGACCTTACCAGGCCAGCACACGTTTTTCTTGCCTTCCGAAGTGCGGTGCCACCATTCCTGAAACAACTTGTTATAGGTGTAAACCGGCACATTCTGCTTGTATTTCTCATAAAAGGCGTGCGGGTCGCGGTTGAAGGAAACTTCGTGGAGTATCTGCTGGAAATCGTATGCCTTGCCGAAAGCCGTATTCTTGGCCCTGTCGAGTAGTACGGCCAGTTCGTCGCGTTGCAGTTCATAGGGCTTGATCTGCTCCTGTTCTATCATCTTGCGGAGTTTGATACCCCGCTTGAGTAACGTTCCGAGTATTGCCATTCGTTTTCTGTTTGGTTGTGACGGTTGACGGCAGGTGGTTTGCAGGCGGCGGCACGCGGGAAAAAAGAACGCGGGAGCCACCTCATTGACGGTCAACCGCCAGGAAAATAGTATCTTTCAAAAGGGCAAAACCTGCGGTTTTGGCACAAGTTGAAGCGTGTGCCACTGCCCGCCGCCCGTTTTGAAACGGGGGCTGTAAGCAAAGTTACGCCTAAATCGGGTGAAACCAATCCGCAGGCCGGACTTTGCACGGCGGCGGCGATGCCAATCACTTGCCCTCCATGCGCAGCACCAACTTGGATTTGTCGAAAAGCAGGTTCCAGATGCCTATTGGCTGGCCAGGAACGTGGTTGGTCAGGCTGTCCATGGCCGGGTACGCCGCACGCAACATCCGGAAATCGTTGTCCGTCAGGTCTTTGCCCACTTTGCCGTGGCATCGCAGGCAGGTGTTGCTGGCCATCAGGATGGGCGTGGTGCAAAGCAGGTAGTCCTGGCCGTCGCGCTGCACATTGGCATCCATGGGCAGGTGCTGCTGGGCATTGTAGCGGTAGGCTTCCCATATCTGGCGCTGCTTATCGCTCAGAGCCAGTTTGCCGCCATCGGCACGCAGGGCCAGCCGCCGGATGCGCACCGCGTACGATTTTTCGAGTGTGCCGGCAAAGGCTTGCGGGTTGCACACGGCGGCGGCCCGCACAAGGTCGGTTTGCACCAAGGCGGCTTGCAGGCGTTGCAGCAGGGTTGAATCGAGTTGGCGTGTAGCTTCAATGCCTTCGGCCAGCGTGTGTTCAATGACGCGGGCGGCGGTGACGCGTTTGAGTTTGCGGCTCCGCATTTCCTCAGCCACTTTCCGGCTGTCGATTTTTTTGCCCGTATCGCAGGCGGCAAAAAGCAAGTGCGCCGCCAGAACCACGGTGGCGTATTTCAAGGAAGAGGATTTCATGGGGCTGATATTTCGGGGCGGCACTTGGCAAACGCCGTAGTCGCCATTGACCGCCCAAAAATAGTATCTTTTCAAAAGCCAAAACCCGGTTTTGCGGCAAAACGGCAAAAATTAAAAAAGGGCGCGAAAGTTTCCTTTCCACGCCCCGCCATGTTTTCGGGATTGACAAGTTTTTTTTACCGCGACCGCCTTTTGCTTTCCGGTTTGGCCGCCTCAAGTTCGGCTTGCAGCGTGCGTTCGCGTTCGGCGGCTTGTTCTTGCACGCGTTGCATTTCTTCGCGGATGGCGGCCATCTCCTGCATATTCTGGCGCATGATTTCTTCCTGGACCTGCATTTTCTCGGTGCTTTCCCGGAGCCGGGTCATCTCCTTTTTGCGCTGCGTGATGTCCTCAAACATTCCGAGCACCCCAATCAGTTCATCGGCATCGGTCAGCAGCGGCACTTTGGTGGTATTGAGCCAAATGACTTCGCCGCCCGGATGCGTCTGCGATTCCTCGACATCCACTTTGGCTTTCAGCGTCCGTATCACTTCAAGGTCGTCGGCACGGAACACATCCGAGTTGGCCCTGCTCCATTGCATATCGTAGTCGCTTTTGCCAACCAGTTCGGCGGGATTTTCCTTGCCGGCAACTTCGGCAAACATCTGGTTGCAGCCCAGGTAATTCAGTTTGGTGTCTTTCCAGAAAACCGCCCTTGGCAGCGTGTCAATGATGCGTTGCAAAACAGTGCGATTACCCACCGCGTCCCTTTCTCGCTGCTGCGCCATTTCCAATGCTTTCCGCATCTCTTCCTCGCGGTTTCGCAGATGGGTGTTCGCGGTTTCCATCTCGTTTTGGTTGCGTTGCAGTTCCTCTTGGGTGGCCATCAGTTCCTCCATGTTCTGGCGCATTTCCTCTTCCTGGGCGCGCATCTGCTCGGTGAGCATTGTGGATTCGCGGTACATTTCCTGGGTGCGGATATTCACTTGTGCCGATGAGAGCGTGGAGGCGATGCTTTCGCCGATTTTGGCCACAAATTCTATTTCGTGTTCGGCAAACTCACCGAACGAAGCCATTTCCAACACGCCATACACTTGCTCATTGACTTTGAGCGGCGTAATCAGCACGCTGCGCGGATTGGCCTGGCCCAAACCCGACGTGATAGTGATGTAGTCGTGCGGCACTTCGGTAATGTACACGTGTTCGCCTTCCTGCCACACTTGGCCGGCCAGCCCCTCGCCAATGTGTATTTTCTGATCCACAAATTTCTTCTTGTCCCAGGCATAGCAGGCTTTCAATTTCAGGAAAGGCTCTGAGTGCTGGTTTTCATTGTCCACAATGTAGAGGCCGCCTTGGTTGGCTTTGGTGTATTTTACCAGCCCGGCCAGTATTTCATCGCTGAGTTCCTCGATGCTGGCGGTGCTTTTGCGCAGTGTCTCGCCAAATATGGCCATGCCCTCGGTTGCCCAATTGCGGCGTTTGTCGTCATCGGCCACGCGTTTCAGGTTGTCGCGCATTTCTATCAGGGCGTTACCCAGCACGTCTTTTTCGCCCAATGGCTGGTATTCAACAGCATAGTTTCCCCGGCCAATGCTTTCGGCAAACAGCGACGTGCCGCGCAATCCGGTTGCCAAGGTTTCCACGGCGGCGGCCATCTCGCCCATCTCGTCCTTGTTGAACTTTCGGTTCTGCTGTTCGGGCAGTTCGCCCAAGCTCAGTTTCTGCACAATGTTGCGCACATGGTTGATGGGCAGCACAATGTCGCGGCTCAGGGCGATGGTGCAAACCACGGCCAGCAGCAATACGACAACCGTTGAAATCAACTGCACACGGCGGTTGGAGTCAAAGCTGGCCAGCACTTTTTCATCAGACCGGGTAGCTTCCTTGCTGGTTGCGATGATTATGGCGTTTAGTTCTTCAAGCAGGTCTTGCGCTGGCGGAATAATGTCGGTGTCCAGAAGCATGGTGCTCATCATCTTGGCGTTGCCGCCATCCTTGTCATAATCCTCAAACGTGGCCAAATCGGCCATGATCTGTTTTTCGGCTTTCTCAATTGCATCGTACCGCGCCAATATACTGCCGACCTGCTGCTGGTGGGCCTTCAGCCAGTGTTTTTTAAGCCGGTTCAGGTTTTCCTTCACCCTCGGATAATCCACCGATTGGAGTTTGCGCAAGGCATCCTTGTCGGCTTGGTTGTTTTGCTGGTAAACCCAACTGGAGATATAACCCTTGGAACTGGTGATGATGTTGCGCAGGTCACGGTAGGCTACGTTTGAAGGTTGGGTCACTTCGGTGTTTTTCCTGATGATGGCCGCATTCCTGTTCGTGGAGTAGAAACTGACTGCCGCGTTTGCGACAAACGTCAAGGTGAGAAGCGAAAAGCCGCCGATTAATTTTTTCCTGATCGAGAGATCCTTGATATTCATGGGTTGGGCATTTTTTTGGTTTATCCGATGCGTAGTTTCCTGAAATTTCAGCATTAGTTGCGAAAACGTAATCCGTGGCACGTCGCCAATGTCCAGGCAGCGTGTAAGGTCGTGGTTTGTGCAAGCGGGGAATGCGCAAGTCTGTCGGTATGCGGCATTTGAAACCACCGGCGGGGCGTTTTTCTGGATGCGGCAACGCAACCAAAAACAACCGGGTTCGGGGCTTTTCAACAATACTATTTTTGAAACACAAATTACTGACTAACAGGCGGTTAAAATCGCCAGTCAAGCCAAAACCCGAATCACAACAAAACGGGCAAGCCCTTTTGCCAAGGCTTGCCCGTTTCGATTTCCGCCATTTCATTACCCGATTCATGTTTCGGCCACACTTGTACCATGTGCAAGCCGCACACGCACGCGCAAACGTCAGATGTTCAAAGCCCGGTTGCCCGAAGCCGCCAAGGCCGCTTCCTTGAATGCCTCGGTATAGGTGGGGTGCGCGTGGCTCATCATGCCAATGTCTTCGGCGGCGGCGCGGAACTCCATGGCCACCACGGCTTCGGCAATCATGTCGGCGGTGCGCGGCCCAATCATGTGTACGCCCAGTATCTCGTCGGTTTCGGCGTGGGCTAGCACTTTCACCACGCCGTCAATGTCCATGCTGGCGCGTGCCCGGCCCAACGCCTTGAACGGGAAACTGCCCGCCTTGTAGGGTGTTCCCTTGGTTTTCAGTTCCTCTTCGGTATAGCCCACCGCCGCCACTTCGGGCCACGTGTACACCACGTTCGGGATGAGCAGGTAGTTGATGTGCGGATGCTGGCCGGCAATGGTTTCGGCCACGAAAACGCCCTCCTCCTCGGCCTTGTGCGCCAGCATTGCCCCCCGGATCACATCGCCGATGGCGTAGATATGGGGCGCATCGGTTTGCATGTGTTCGTTCACGGCAATGCGGCCGCGTTCATCGGCTTTGAGTCCGGCGTTTTCCAAGGCCAAACCATCGGTGTACGGGCGGCGGCCAATGGCAACCAGACAATAATCGGCTTCCAGTTCCAGCAGGCCGCCCTTGTTGTTTTCGGCACGTACCAGCACTTTGTCGCCTTTGTTTTCCGCGCCGGTCACCTTGTGGTTGAAGTAAAATTCGGCTCCGATTTTGCGCACCGCTTTCTGCAATTCCTTGCCCATCGTGCCGTCCATGGTCGGGATCATGCCGCCCGCGTATTCCACAAAGCTGACCTTGGAACCCAGCCGCGCGTACACCGAGCCCATTTCAGCCCCGATCACGCCGGCCCCGATCACAATCAGGTGCTTCGGGATTTCGGGCAGTTTCAATGCCTCGGTCGAGGTAATGATGCGCTGCTTGTCTATCGTCACGCCGGGCAGCGAGGCGGGCTTGGAGCCGGTCGCGATGATGATGTCCTTGCCCGTGATTTGCTGCGTGCCGGAGGTTTGGCTTTCTATTTTGATACTATTTTTGTCGGCAAACGAACCCATGCCCTGAAAAACGGTAATTTTGTTCTTGTTCATCAGGAACTCAATGCCTTTGGTGGTCTGCGACACCACTTCATCCTTCCGCTTGAGCATCTGCGGGAAATCCACTTTCAAGTCTTTCAGTGAAATGCCGTGCTGCGCAAAGGTGTGCGCGGCATTGTGGTAATGCTCCGACGAGTCAAGCAACGCCTTGGACGGGATGCAACCCACATTCAGGCAGGTGCCGCCCAGTGTGGGGTATTTTTCAATGATGGCCGTTTTCATGCCCAACTGGGCGCAACGGATGGCGGCGATGTAGCCGCCCGGCCCGGAACCTATTATAATTACGTCGAAATCCATGGGGTATTTATTGGTGGTGTGTATGAGAATTATGCTTTAGTGAAATAGTATCTTTTAAAAAGCCAAAACCTCATTGTATTTCTTTGGCATGATACGCTCTCAAGTGTTCAATATAATCATCTGTTTGTTCCTTGGTGAACACATCCGGGTAAAATGCCTTGAACACCTCAATTTTCAGGTTAACCTTTGAGATGGATGGGTTTTTTGCTTTGATGCGGTTCTCAACCATCCTGCGTGCCGAATTTGTCATTTCAAAAACCATGGCAAATTTTTCTTCTGCCGTCCGCGCATAAATCAACTCAAACTGTTT
>JAYWIH010000201.1:0-26542 GCA_043789005.1 Sphingobacteriales bacterium | reverse complement strand
CGTTAGAGGCCAACGGCGACGTTGGCAGTAGATCAATGATGGAAGTTCCGGAGCAATCCGGAAAACAGAACCCGGCTTACAGGCTTGCATCCTTTTTTTAATCCGGCGTTGCACTCCGTACGCATCTTGCGGAAAATAGTATCTTTTGAAAAGCCCAAACCCGGCAAGACCTGCGGGGTTTTTGAAACCCCGCAGGTCTTGCCTCACAAAAACACGCCCATCCATGGCCCGCATCCTGATCATTGACGACGAAAAAAGCATCCGCTACACCCTGCGCGAAATCCTGGAATACGAGAAATACGAGGTGGACGAAGCCCAGGACGGCGAGGAAGGCCTGCGCAAACTCACTGAAAACCACTACGATGTGACGCTGTGCGACATCAAGATGCCCAAAATGGATGGCATCGAGGTGCTGACCAAAGCCAAGGAACAGGGCATTGACACGCAGTTCATCATGGTGTCGGCGCACGGCACCATTGAGACCGCCGTGGAGGCCACCAAGAAAGGCGCGTACGATTTCATCGCCAAGCCACCCGACCTGAACCGCCTGCTCGTCACGCTGCGCAATGCGCTGGACAAGTCGTCGCTGGTAACTGAAACCAAGGTGCTGCGCAAGAAAGTGACCAAAGGTTCGGAAATCATCGGCCGGTCGGCGGCGATTTTGAAAGTGCTGGAAACCATCGAAAAGGTGGCTCCTACCGAAGCCCGCGTGCTCATTACCGGCCCCAACGGTGCGGGCAAGGAACTGGTGGCGCGGCAACTCCACGAGAAAAGTAACCGGGCGGGCGGCCAACTGGTAGAGGTGAACTGCGCGGCGATTCCCGGAGAACTGATTGAGAGTGAACTGTTCGGCCACGAGAAAGGCTCGTTCACGTCGGCCATCAAGATGCGCATCGGCCGGTTTGAACAGGCCGACGGCGGCACGCTTTTCCTGGACGAGATCGGCGACATGAGCCTTTCGGCGCAGGCAAAAGTGCTGCGGGCCTTGCAGGAAAACCGGATTACGCGGGTGGGCGGCGAAAAGGAAATCAAAGTGAATGTGCGCGTGATTGCCGCCACCAACAAGGATTTGAAAAAGGAAATCGCCGAAAACCGCTTCCGTGAAGACCTCTACCACCGCCTGAGCGTGATCCTGATCCAGGTGCCGCCCCTCGACGACCGTAAGGACGATATTCCGCTGCTGGTGGAAAAATTCCTCAAAGACATCGCCGAAGACTACGGTAGCGCGGTGAAACCCATCATGCCCGAAGCCGTGGCCTACCTGCAAAGCCTGTCTTGGAGCGGCAACATCCGAGAACTGCACAATGTGGTGGCGCGCCTCGTAATCATGAGCGGTGCAACAATCAGCGGAACGGACGCGCAGATGTACGCGGCGAAATAAGGGGATGGCTGTTTAAAACGGCGAGCATTGGGTTTCCACGCCACGATACACGCGTATGGCCGACCAGTCATTGGAAAAAGTAAAACGCACGCCGACAATGCCCACTAAGCATCTTGTTGGGCGCAACCAGAATAACTCGTTACTAAAATGAAGAAAATAATATTCATACTGCTAACTACTTTGGTTGTCGCTTTCTCTTGCAAGGAAGTACAGAAAGCGAATAATAATGCTGAAAAGAATTCACCAAGTAAACACTCCACTGTAGTTATTTCAGAAGACAACTCAACTCCATCGGTAGACATTTCAAAATACGCATTGATCAACGACCCCCAAAAAGACCGCAGAAATGATGCGAATGAAATTCTAAAAGTGAAGAGAAAATGGCCTTTAGCCATGCAATCTTTAAATCCCTTAGAATTCGATTCCATCCTAAGTAAGAATTTTACTTTTAAAGGGAGTGACAAATTTTTTACCAGATCTGATTATATTAAAAACAGGACTACGCCTGATGAATGGAAAATCACTTTTGTAAAGTACGACAATGTCACACTCCAGTTTTTCGGAGACACAGGGATTTTAAGTTATGTGAATCATATCACAAACAGGAACGTTAATACGGGCGCTATAGAATATGAGTATGTAAGCTGGGTAGACATCTATGTGATCGAAGATGGTAAATGGAAAATTGAAGCAGCTCATTCAATTGATCATCGTCTTGAACTTCCCGAAAAAAAGTAAATGGCTACGCCCAACATGGGGTTTGCTGCGATGCTGGTTGACGAATAAATCCTCATCTTTTTGTTCGCTATCAGCAGTGGTTCGGGCTGACCGAATTCTGCCGGGCAGTATTTCTAAACTTCGGCTTTTTAGTTATAAATTTAGCTTCAGTTCCGGGCAGACAGTTAGTCAATTCCCCAACTGCACAAAGTACTGTCCGTTGACTGCAAGGCTATCTGACTACTTCACAGACTGAAAACTAAAAAATACAAAGACAACTTATAATTTCGTTTAAATAACCTGAAAAAGACAAAAAAAATGAAAATACCACTGACACTCACTATTCTAATTTTGGCTTTGATTTCTTGTAATAACCAAAAACAAAAAACTATAAATACGACTGAAAACAAAAATTTAGTAAAACAATATTTTGAACATTTCAACAAACACGACTTTGTTAAAATGGCAGATATTTATGTAGAAACAACTGATTTTAAAGACCCATCATTGGGACAAGGAATTGTTAAGCAGACAAGGCAACAAACGGTTGAAAAATACACAGAACTTGCAAAAATCTTCCCTGACTTGCACGACCAAGTTATTCGAACACATCCATCAGGCGAAAATCACATAGTTGTTGAATTTGCATCAAATGGAACAGGATCAGACAAAGTAAAATTCAAATTAGCAATTTGCACAATTTTGTCAATTGAGAATGGGCTTATAACGAAAGACCTTACTTACTTTGACAATTTTGAGAAAGAACGGCAAAAAAAATAAAAACTAACTAAACGATTTTAAGAAATGGAAACGAAAAAGAAGTTTTATCAAACAGATACTTTTAAAACAGGAATTGGGATTATGATTGGAATTTTGCTTTACAAGATTGTGACGGAACTTTTCTTTAAATAGACTATGAAAATAAAGCCCAGCAGCCAACGGCTTCAAACCGCTATCAGCGTTCCGTAAGACACAAGACATTACAAGGATATTCCGCTTGATTCGGAAAAAGTAAAACATCAGACTCGTTTCAATGAAATAATACTTGTATAGTCAGCTACTTACGCTTTATATCCGTTTCGGATAATTATTGAAAATAGCCCGTTTTACAATGGTTTTCAGTTGCAGACACCTAAGTGGGATAAAATTTCAGCACATCAATTCCCGTATCTGATGTTCTAACTGTAGAAACTATCGCAACAAGTCTATTAAAACGTGGAACCATAAAGGCAAACGCACAACGCTGTGTTTAAGAAAAAGGGGCAAAAGTGCTAAATTTGGGACAAGGTGCTTTTCATGAGCTTTTAAGGTAAATTAAACTTTTGTGCTTAATAAATCCCCACCTTCGCTAAGCCTTGTTCGTCAGCGTCAAACATGGCGACCGAAACGGTTTGCAAGGCGGGTTTGGCGTTTTTGAAACATACTATTTTTCCTTCCCACACTTCCTTAAATTCCATGACCCGATCCGTTGAATACACACCCGGCAAAAAACCTTGGCGGATACTCACCTTTTCACTGCTGGCTATTTGCTGGCTGCTCACGGCCTGCCAAGACGACGCACGGTTTGCCGGGTTCGACTCCAAAACGTGGAAAAACGATAAGTCGGGCTGCAAAGGCGAGCGGCAAGCCATGCAAGCCGACTTTGAAAAGATCAGGCTGGCACTCAAGGGTCTGAGCCAGATGGAAGTTGTGGCGGTACTGGGCAGTCCCGACCTGCAACGCCTCGACGAGCGGCAGACCAAATCGTATTTGTATTTCCTTGAACCGGGCAACACCTGCGCAGTCGCCAAACCCGATGCCCGCGTGGTGGTGGTGCGTTTCAGCGCGGTGGACAATGCCTTTGAGATCACCTACGAGCAGGGAACGCCACTGTAAAAAGTTCCGAATTCGGAATTTTGAAGTCCGAAATGCGAAGCCGGGTGCGAAATCCGGAGAGCCGCCTTACTTTTGTGCGCCGGGCAGTTTGGCGGCAACGGCGAAAATAGTCTCCTTTAGAAACGCCAAACCCGGCTTTGTCCCGGCAAGACTACCATTTCATTTTGCACGCACACGTTGGCGGCAATTCAAAACGAAAACCCACAAATGATAGACAACATAAAAATCCTGGACACTGAAACCCTATCCGACAATTGGTATGTACTCAGAAAGATAACCTATGAATACACAAAAAAAGACGGCACAAAACTGACCCAAAGCAGGGAGGCTTATGACCGGGGAAACGGCGCGACAATTTTGCTTTACAACAAGGATCAAAAAACCGTTATCCTCACCAGGCAGTTTCGGCTTCCGACCTTTGTGAATGGAAATGAAACGGGAATGTTGATTGAGGCTTGCGCAGGACTATTGGATAAGGACAATGCGGAAGATTGCATAAAACGAGAAACCGAAGAAGAAACGGGATATAAAATCAGTGAAGTACGAAAAATATTTGAAGCGTATATGTCACCGGGTTCGGTAACGGAGATTTTGCACTTTTTTATTGCCGAATACACAAGCGAAATGAAAGTGACAGACGGCGGTGGCGCTGAACACGAAGAGGAAAATATCGAAGTCTTGGAAATAAATATTGCCGAGGCAATGAGAATGATTGGAAACGGGGAAATAAAAGATGGTAAGACGATAATGCTGCTTCAATACATTAAACTCAACAACTTACTTTCTGATGTTACGCAAACTTAAAAAAACCGTCATTGCGAGGCACGAAGCCTGTCTGCCGGGTTCCGTCGGCCCGGATCGTTCCCGTTCGTGTCCGGCCCGGAAACAGCCTTGCGGGGCGGCTTTTGGCGTGACTGCCCGTGAACAGATTGCTTCGTGCCTCGCAATGACGGACTCGCAAGGACAAGGGTTCCGGCATTATCGGGTCTTGACAAAACAGCCATGGGGATCTGCAATTTCACGTTGCTCTTGTTCGTGCTGGATAAATACCATTGAACTTTTCCTGATTTCAACTCTGCATTTTCAACCGGCAGCGGTTCCGGGCAGACGGAAAGCTATTTCCCAACCTGCACAGATACCTGTTCCCTACAACCCACACAACACAACCCATGAGCAAGAAAAAACCTTTGATACTGGTCTCCAACGATGACGGCATCACTTCGCGTGGCATCCGGGCGTTGGTCGAGACGATGATGCAAATCGGCGAAGTGGTGGTGGTGGCCCCCGACAGTCCGCAGTCGGGCATGGGGCACGCCATCACCATCGGCGATACCCTGCGGCTGGACCGCTCCACGGTTTTCGGGGCCGAGGGCATCGAGGCCTACGAGTGTTCGGGCACACCCGCCGACTGCGTGAAGCTGGCCAAACACCACGTACTCAAGGACCGCCGCCCCGACCTGGTGGTCAGCGGCATCAACCACGGCAGCAACTCATCCATCAGCGTGCTGTATTCGGGTACCATGTCGGCGGCTATTGAGGCGGCCATCGAGGGCTTGCCCGCCATCGGCTTTTCGCTGGGCGATTATTCACTCTCCGCCGATTTCTCGCACGCGCTGGATCACGTCAAGCAAATCACGCTGAAAGCCTTGCAGACCGGCATTCCCGAGGGCATCGCCCTGAATGTGAACATACCGGGCAGGGCGCAGGCTCCTATCCGGGGCGTTAAAATCTGCCGCCAGGCCCGCGCCAAATACACCGAGGCGTTTGACCGGCGCAAGGATCCGCACGGGCGGGATTATTTCTGGATGGATGGCTCGTTTGTGGACTTGGACAAGGGCGAGGACACCGACATCTGGGCATTGGCAAACGGCTACATTTCCATTGTGCCGTGCGGCTTCGACCTCACGGCCCACCACGCCCTGCCCGCCCTGAACCAGTGGGAAATGGACTGAAGCAGAATTAAAGCCCGAAACTTGCTTTTCCGGCCTTGTTTCAGAACCTTTGCCCGGTATTTACGTATGCTATACCCGAACGGGCAAAAATCGCGCTGTAACCATTCTATTAAGGTTTGCCAGACAGCGGTTTTCGCGGCGCGGACATCCCTAACGAATTGAACCGGCGGGAGTTACCCGACCGGAAGCCCCTGTCGGCGGCCGCAACAAAAAAGCAGGATTTGCGTATCATTCACCAACCAATCACACCGAATAACATGAACGACATGAGCGAACAAACGCCCGAAAGGCCGTCTGAAAAATCCGGCAGCAGGAAAATACTGCTTACCGCCCTGATTGCCATTCTGGTTGCCCTGAACGGGGTCTTGTTTTACCTGAATATGAAGGAACGCGACAAGAATGCCTCATTGACCGGCGTAAACCGGCAGGTGGAGGCCGAAAAGGACGCTACTTTCGCCAAACTCGACTCGCTTGAGCAGGAATACGACAAGCGCATTGCCGAAGTGCAGAAACTGGGCGGCGACGTGGAATCGCTCCAGAAAGTGAAGGAGCAATTGGAACGCGACAAGGTGACCCTGCGCGGGGCAACCGCCTCCGAACGCAAGAAATACCTGGTGCAGATAAAAAAGTACGAGGAAATGCTGGTGGCCAAGGATGAGGAAATCGTGGTACTGAAAGCGCAGAACGAAACGCTGTACGGCGAAAACAACGAACTGAAAACCAAAACCGTGCGCCTGAGCGACTCG
The DNA here is from genome assembly GCA_043789005.1 of Sphingobacteriales bacterium. Lineage (GTDB taxonomy): Bacteria > Bacteroidota > Bacteroidia > Cytophagales > 172606-1 > Xanthocytophaga. The sequence goes on along the minus strand of JAYWIH010000201.1, from coordinate 19,871 downwards.
ATTGGCACGATTGATGCCCAACGGCGCGACCTGTCGGAGAAAGTGCGGGTGGGCGGCGCGCTGAAAGCCGAGAACCTGACCATCAACGTGCTGAACGAAAAAGGCAAAGAACGCGACGGCGGCGAATACAAGGCCAAACGCATTGACCGCATCAAGGTGATGTTTGACGTGGCCGAAAACAAAATCTCCGAATCGGGCACGCACACGGTGTATATGCGCTTGGTGGAACCTGACGGCGCGGCCGTATTCGACATGGCCACGGGCGGCGGCACATTCACGTACGAAGGCAAGGAGGCGTTCTACACCGCCAAACAGGATTTGCTCTACGACAAGAGCCGCCAGAAAGTAAGCTTTGTGTTTTCTAAAGGCACACCCTACAAGTCGGGCAAGCACATCGTCGAGCTGTATGCCGACGGCTTTGAGATTGGCCAAGGCTCGTTTGTGGTGAAGTAAAATAGTATCTTTCAAAAACGCCAAACCCGTTTTTTTTAAACCTTCAAGGTTCCGTATGGAACCCTGAAGGTTTATTTTTTGCCGAATACTTGGTTCGGGTTCGGCAAATCCTTACTTTTGCGCCTCAATTTTCAATTATCTCATACCAATTCAATTTCATTCCCTATGATGAATAATTATGAGACCGTATTCATCCTCACTCCCGTTTTGTCTGATGTTCAGGCAAAGGATACGATCGAAAAGTTCAGGAAAGTGCTCCAAGAAACCATTGGGGCGGAAATAATCCACGAGGAAGACTGGGGACTGCGCAAGCTGGCCTACCCGATCCGGCACAAGAGCAACGGATTCTACTACTTGGTGGAATACAAGGCTGATCCGGCCAAAATCGGCACGCTGGAAATCGAGTTCCGGCGCGACGACAAGGTGATCCGCTTCCTGACCACCGTGCTCGACAAGTATGCGGTTGACTACAACGACCGGCGCAGCAAAGGGCTGATCGGAAGGAAAAAGAACCAGGATGTCGCGCAGGAAACACCTGCCGCCGAAAAGAAAGAAACCGCTGAAAGGAGAAACTAAGCCATGACACTGCAAAACGAGCCCCTGCACAAGACCGATACCCGCAAGAAATACTGCCGGTTCAAGAAAAACGGCATCAAGTACATTGACTACAAGGATGCGAATTTCCTGTTGAAGTTCGTCAACGAGCAGGGCAAGCTCCTGCCGCGCCGCCTGACCGGAACCAGCCTGAAATACCAGCGCAAGGTTACCCAAGCCGTGAAACGTGCCCGGCACCTGGCCCTGATGCCTTACGTGGCCGATGGCCTGAAATGAAAAGCCGAACCAACAGGTGCTTGGCTGCCAGCGGTTTTTTCCGGCTGCCGCACCCGTTGGTTCGCGACTGATTACTCATGACAGACAACTCATAAAGACACCCATAAAGACATGGTTGAGATAATTTTAAAGGAGGACATTGCCGGATTGGGCTACAAGAACGACATCGTGGAGGTGCGTCCCGGCTATGCCCGCAACTTCCTGATACCCAAAGGCTACGCGGTCACCGCCACTGAATCGGCCAAGAAAGTCCAGACCGAGAACATCCGTCAGGCGGCGCACAAGGCCGAGAAAATCCGTACCGCAGCCGAGCAGTTGGCCGCCAGCATCGGCGACATGACGCTGGAGATAGCGGCGAAGCTGGGCGAAACCGGCAAGATTTTCGGCAAGGTCACCACCACCCAGATTTCCGATGCGCTGCGTGCCAAAGGCTTTGAAGTGGACCGCAAGAAAATAGCGTTGGACAGCGAAGTGAAATCCGCTGGCGACTACACGGCCACGCTGGACTTGCACAAGGAAGTGAAGCACAAGGTGAAATTCACAGTGGCCGGGGAATAAATCTTTGGCCGCATGAAAGATTCAGGGGCGTTTCCGTTGGGAAACGCCCTTTTTGTTTCGGTGGGGTTTTCCGGTTTGCAAAGCCAACTGCCCCCCGCCATTCTGCCAAGCGGCAAAGCCCTGTTTGCCAAGACCAAAAACAGCCTTCCATGGATTTCCGTACGCCCGTTGCCATTGAACCCACCGGTTTCCGGTTGGGTTTGCAGTCCGTGGTGCTGACGGCGGGGTCGTGTTTTGCGGAAGTGATGGGCGGGCAACTGCAAGCCAACAAATTCCAGGTGCTTTCCAATCCGTTCGGCACCATTTTCAATCCGGTTTCGCTGGCATTGCTGCTGCGCACGGCACTGAAACATGGCACATTGCCCGAAGACCGGCTCATTGAAACGGACGGGCAGTGGTTCCATCACGATATGCATTCGCGTTTCACGGCCGGTACGCGGGAGGCGTTGCTGGCGGAGACCGGGCAGACAATGTACCGCGTCTCAAGTTTCCTGCCACAAACCGGCTGCCTGATCCTGACGCTGGGCACGGCCTGGGTGTACCGGTTGCGTGCCGACGGGGAGGTGGTGGCCAACTGCCACAAGGTTCCCGCCTCCCGATTCAACAGGGAACTCCTGACGTTGGAACAGGTTTCGGATTCCTTGGGGATACTATTCCGCGAGTTGCTCCAGACCAATCCGGCTTTGCGCATCGTGCTGACCGTCAGTCCGGTGCGGCACCTGAAAGACACGCTGCCCATGAACAGCCTGGGCAAGGCGGTGCTGCGCGTGGCCTGCCACGGCTTGGCCGAACTATTCGGGCCGGTGAGTTATTTTCCGGCCTACGAAATCATGACCGACGACCTGCGCGACTACCGGTTCTACAAAAGCGACATGATCCACCCGTCCGAAACGGCGGAGCAGTACATCTGGGAGTTGTTTGCCGAATCGCACATGGATGCGGACGCGCGGCGGTTCATGGAAGAGTGGGCGGGCATACGGCGGGCGTTGGCGCACCGCCCCCTGCAGCCGCAATCGGCGGGCCACCAGCGTTTTTTGCGGGAACTGGAACGGCGGCTGGCGGGCTTCCAAGGTCGGGTTGACGTGTCGCCGGAGCTGGCTTGGGTACGTGACCAACTACCGGGCTGACCGGCCAGCAGACGCACGTGGGGTTTGGCCTCTTTTTTTCATACTATTTTGCCGGACAGTGGCTTTGCCGCATGGGACTTACGTGCCGGAAAGCTATCTTCGGAACGCGGATATTCGACCTTTGGCCGCTGCCGCCGCAAAGACGCACTTGCGTGCCACCGGTATCGTACCGATTCGTCAAATTCCTTACGTGCGTTTACATTTTGCCCAAAGAAAGTATTCATGAGGTACGCTTTCGGGCATTCCTCCGTTATCAGACCATGAAACCAACATCCTTTACGCTCAAAAAGACGATTGCCGTGTGCTGCGGCCTCATTTTCCTGGCCGGCCTCCCGCTATCGGCCCAAACGGGCAGGGGCAGCATCCTGAAAAACCGCAGGCAATTTGGCAATGAACTTGACCGCTCGCTGAAAATAACCATTGGCGGGGGCGGCGTATCGTACGTGGGCGATTTGAAAGACCAGGTGACCAAAGACATCAACCCGATGTTCAGCCTCGGGCTGCTTTACAAATTTGCGCCGCACGTGAGCCTGAAAAGCGAATTCAGCTTCTACAAGTTGTCGGCCAGTGATGCGGACACCAAAAACGCCTTCCGCAACCTTTCCTTTGCGTCGCAGAATTTCGAGGCCTACGCCGGACTCATGTACGAGATGTTTGACGTGGAAAACCCGAGCCGGGGGCGGGGGCTGATTGTGAACCCCTACGCGTTTGCCGGGCTTGGCTTCACCACTTTCAGCCCGTACACGCAACTGGACGGCACACGCTACAACCTGCGGCGCTACCGCACCGAAGATGTGCAGTACAGCACGGCCACGGTGATTGCGCCGGTGGGGCTGGGCATCCGGTTTGAGTTCACGCGGCGGCTGGGCATGAGCGTGGAAGGCGCATACCGGTTCTCGTTCAGCGACTACCTGGACGATGTGAGCACCACTTACATCGGCAGTGCCAACATCACCGATAACATCCGCGCGCGGCTGGCCGACCGGGGCCCCGAGGTGGGTACGCCTTTCAGCGAGGCCGGGGCGCAACGCGGCAATCCCAGCCGCAAGGACGGCTACGTGACGCTGGGTGTCAAGTTGGAATACCTGCTTTGGCCGTTCAACAAGTCAGACAAGCCGCAGTGCCCGCCTTCCACGCAAACCAGCCGTAAGCCAATCATTAAGAGATAGTTGTATTGGCTCGTTGGGTTATACGCAAAACAACTGCCTGCCGGTGCAAGCGTTCTTTGGCGCAGGCGAGGATGCTTGCACCGGTTCTTTTTCCTTTCCCGCACATTCAGGTAGCGGCCGGATTGCACCCTGTCGGCATCCCGCGTTCACAACCCGTTTGGTTGCAATGCCCGTAGAGTACCAACTCATGGCCGTGCATCAAAAAACCAAATGATTCTGCCACGCCCTGCTGGATTTGCCCGAGGCGCGGGTCGCAGAAGTCAATGACCTTCCGGCAATCCAGACAGACCAAGTGGTGGTGCTGGCGGCAACCCAGCGATTTTTCGTACCGCGCCTTGTTCGTGCCGAACTGGAGTTTCCTCACCAAACCGCACTCGGCCATGATTTTCAGGTTGTTGTAAACCGTGGCCCGGCTGACGCGGAGTTTCCGGTTCTGCATGGCATCACAGAGTTGGTCCACATCCGCATGGTCGTCGCGTTGGTATATCTCCTCCAGCATCACGAAACGCTCCGGTGTTTTGAGCAATCCTTTCCTTTCCAGATGTTCGGTCAGCCGTTGTTTGGCTTCCGCTGCCCTTTTGTTTTCCATGCTGATTGCGGTTAAGGACGGCTTCCACAGGATTCCGAAGCCGGGGCTGAAGCGAAAAAGGCGGGTTTCGGCTTTTCCGGGGATACTATTTCTGTCAGTGGTCGTCAAAGCCCAGCAGGTTCAATTCAAAGACCACCCCCGCCGGGTTGCCGCTGCCCGGGTTGGGTATCAGCGCACCCAAGCACAATTGCAGGCGTTTGGTGGCCAGGAAGTTGAAGCCCGCCACCGACACGGCGGTGGCGTTGCTACCCGAAATGAAATCGCCCATGAGCAGCAGGCGTTTGCTCAGCGGATATTCAAAACCCACCATGAAACCCACGTTGTTGCCGCCGCCCACCGTACCCCGGTCGCTCACATAAGGGCCAGCCACCAGTTTGGTGTGGGGTTTGGGTTCGTAAACCCACGTATTGTAGGTGAAGTGCGTGGGGCGCGTGTTGCCCGGACTGACCAGGCTGAAACCGACTTGCGTGCCGATGGTGGTTTTGAACCGCTCGCCCAGAAAGAAGAATTTCTGCCCGGTCAGTTGCACCAGCGGCTTGAGCGGCACGGTGCGGTCGGTGTTGTTCAGCGCCAAAAATTCCGTGTTGCGGTACCGGCTGCGCCAGTCCACCTTCAGGTTCACCACATTTACGCCGGCCTCAAAGCCGCCGCCCAAGCCATAAACCAAGTGGTTCTTGGATTCGGTGTTGGTGGGGCTGTAGAAATTGGTCTGGTGCTGGTAAAAGAACTTTCCCTTCGGGGTCAGGTCGCCGGACGGGATGTTGAACAGGTTTTGCTGAGCCATCAGCGAACCCGTCGCCGTTGCCATTAGTCCAAGTGTGAGCGTTGCTGCCAAGCAGCGTTTTTTCATCCGTTCCATTCGAAAGTTTTATCTTGATGCCTTTATGTTTTTGTATGGTTGCGGTTGCAATTTCAAAGGGCGGTTTCCCGGCAATTCACCTGCCCCGGTAAGGTGCAATGCTGTGAATCACTTCGTCCATGGTGTCTTTGTGCGCCTCGTATGCCGGCTGGGCGGCGTAGATATAGACCAGTATCACATTGCCTTGGTGCGTGGCCGCCATGGCATCGTATTGCACCAGATGCCCCTGCACAATGGCCGATCCGGTGGTTTCCAGAAAATCAATCTTGTTGTAGCGCGTGGGAAACACCCGGTTGCCCGTCACCTTGAATTGGGTCAGCATGCCTTTCAGTGCCTGCTCGGGCGTTTGCTGCGCGGCCGCCCCTTTCCATTTCCCGATGAAAAACAGCATATCCTCGCCCGGACTCACGTAGGTGGCCACGGTCATGGTGTCATTGGTTTGCTTGAGCAGCGTCCAACTGGCGGGAACCTTGTATTTGATCTTGTAAAAGGCATTTTTCTGCCATTCCATGGAGGGTTTGCCAGTGGCTTTTGCCTTGGTCGAGTCGGTCACGGATTGGTCTTGGGCGGTTTGGGCCGATACGGAATCCGGCGCACCCATCGCCATTGCCAGCATGGCGAGCATTGAAAGCCGCGCCATCCGGTTCAAAATCATGTTTCGGTCATTTTTCATGTGTGTTTTTTTAATGAAATGGTATGGTTACAAAAGATGGAGGTTTGGCACTTTGAAAGGATACTATTTCCAAAGTACCGGATTTTTTTTCACGGAACAGGCTGTCTTACAGACGGTTGATGTCGCGGCGGAAACGACGGATGAATTCGTTTTCCTTGCGCGACACGCCGTCGTGGGCATCGGCAACCTTTTCCATGAGTTGCAGGAACCGCTTTTTTGTCGCCTCATCCAAGGCTTTGCGGCTGGTGGCAAACCTCCGGAAAGCGTAGGCATAAGCCTCCTCCACATGGACGTTGTACTGGTCGTGCACGTGGAAAGCTTCCAGGACGGCATCCCCGTTGGGTTCATCAGACAGCACCATTCCGAGCGTTTCGGCCTCCTCCGGCTGCAAATGCCCGTCGGTTTTGGCAAGGGCATACAGCGCACTGCCCAAGCCCATGTACAATTCTCTGGTGTCGGTCATTAGTGGGTTTGCGGTTTTGGAAACATACTATTTTGAAAGTTGGCGGAAGCATTGGCAGGCAACGTGCCTGCCAACCGTTCAGTCCAAACTATTGATCAGCGGCGAGTCGCCATTGGTGATGATGACCTTGCTGTTGGGCGAGGTGGACAGCTTATTGAAAGCCTCGATGGCCTTGAACTTGATCAGCAGCGGAGTCAGCCCCTCGCTGATCAGTTTCTGGGCATCGCGCACACCGGTGGCCTCAATCACGCGGCGTTGGGCTTCCTGCTTTTCCTTGGTCAGCACAAACTCCATCCGCTGCGACTCCTGCTCGGCCTCCAGTTTCTCCTCGATGGCACGTGTGAGGCCAGGTGGCAGGGCAATGCTTTTGAGCAGCACCGATTCAATGGCAAAGCCCCGGTCTTTCAGTTGCTCCATCATCAGTTCGCGGATGGATTTTTCAATGGCGGGCCGCTGCCCGGTGTGCATATCCTTGGCATAGTAGCGGGCGGCAACATCGGCCACCGCCGAGCGGAAAACGGGCAGGATCACCACCTCCTCGTAGTTGCGCCCCAGCTTCTCCACTATCTGCGGGGCCTTTTCGCCATCCACGCGGTACAGGATGGACACCACCGATTGCACGGTCAAGCCTTCCTTGGAGGGCAGGCCCAAGTTTACCTCCATGTTCATGGTGCGGGTGGGCACTTTGATGATGGTGGTCAGGAAAGGGTTGAAGCCTTTGGGGCCCTCCTGCAAAGGCTGCTGCTTGATGCGCCCCATGGTGCGTTTCACGCCCACTTCGCCTTGGCGCACCACCGTGCAGTTGCTGAATACGAATGCGGACAAAACCGCTATTGCGAAAGTTGCTTGGGTTTTCATGGTTCCGTTGAAAGTTAAATTGTGGTGAGAGTTGAATTATGGGATAATGCGTAAAAACCGAACCGCGCCCCTGCTCGCCGCCACCCTTGGGCGGGGCATCCGCTTCCTTTCGTTCTTACCCTGCAAAGGTGCGGCATCCGTATTGGAGCCGGATTAATGCCGGATTAGAATTCGATTAGAATTTCCAACTGCCCAAGGCTTGCCGCGCATCCGTATTCTTTCCGGTTTGCGGCCGCGCTTTTTCCATCCGCAGCCGGATTAGTTGGCGGTCGGCGTGCATTTTTGCGGTCAGCAGCGAATCGTAACGCAACCGTTGGATGGCATTCTGCCGGATGAGCAGGCGGTTATCCTCGCGGTAGTCCAGCACGGCAACCAACAGGAACAGCAGCGACAGCAAACCCGCCCCAACGGCCATTTCGCGGCGGATGGTTGTCCGGGTTTTCCGGTTTGCATGGAACGGCAAATCCGGATCGGTGTAATCAAAGGTGAATTGCGCCATGACTGCGGTCGGGGTTTCCGGCAAAGGTGCAGCCGCCTTATTAGAATGGGATTAAGCCGGAATTAGAAAAGGATTAGAATGTGCGGGGCAACGGGGATGTTGCGAACGGGCGGCAGCGGGGAAATTTCATGAAACCGGATGCGGGCGGGACTTTGCCGGAAAACAAAACCTTTAAAAATAGTATGTTTCAAAAAGGCAAAACCCCCTTTCCGCCCGCGTGTCGGCGGACAGGCAGGTGGTCTGACACATAGTGTCTGACCGGCTTTCGGGTAAATTGCGGCTCTGGCGGAGTCCATGCGGTTTTAAGAAACCGCGTGCCGGTTGTGAGCAACCGGCACCACTTTCCGAAATAGTATCTTTTGGAAAGCCCAAACCCGCCATGAACTGCAGGCAGTCAATGAAAGGGCAATGCAACCGTGAACGTGCTGCCCGTTTGCGGGTTGGATTCAACGGTGAGGCGGCCACGGTGCAACTGCACAATGCGCTGCGTGAGCGACAGGCCGATGCCGTGCCCGGCCAGGTGGCGGGCGTTGGAACCCCGCCGGAAGGGTTTGAAAATCTCCGGCAGCTCACCAGCGGGGATGGCGGCTCCGGCATTGTGGAAAGATATCCGGAACGCATCGGGCGTGGCGGCCAGCGTCACGCTCACCGTGCGGTCGGGCGAGAATTTGCAGCCATTTTCCATCAGGTTCAGCAGGGCATTGCGCAGCAGGGTTTCGTTGGCCTGCACCAGCCACCCGGCGGCGGTTTCGGGCTGGTTTTCCAAGCGGGTGCGCACCGTGCATCCGGGTTGCAGTTTCAGCAGTTCCACGCGCGTCTGCCACAGCAGTTCGTCCAGCGAAACGGGTGTGAAACCCACCGAAAGCTCATCCACGCTCAGGCTGGCCAACGTGAGCAACCCATTGGTAAGGCGGTTGAGTTCGCGCACATCGTCCAGCACCGATTCGAGCATGGCGTGCAATTGTTGGGGATCGTCTTTGGCCAGCAACGCCACTTGTATCTGTCCGGTAATGGCCGTCAGGGGCGTGCGCAACTCGTGCGAGGCATTGGAAACAAAGGCCCGTTGCATCTGGAACGCGTCTTCCAAGCGGTCGAGCATCCGGTTAAACCGCTGGGCAAGCTGCGCGAGTTCATCCTTTTGCTCGCCTTCGGGCAGCCGCTGGCTCAGTTGCGCCGCCGTGGTGGAATCCATCTGGCTGATGATTTTTTTCAGGGGGCGCAACGACCGTCCGGCATAGACCCAGCCCGCCGCAAAAACCAATGCCGACATCAGCAATCCGCCCGCCGTGAGCAAAAAAGCCAAGTTGCGCGCCTTGCTGAAACCGTATTTGTCAATGGCCGACGCAAAAACCACAAAGCGGTTGAAGCGGTCGGTGTAATGCACGCCCACCACTTCCCGCCCGCCTTCGCGCCAATGCACTTCCTTTTCAAGCCGCACTTGGTCAAGCACTTGGCGCGGAACATCCAAGTAATCCGTACCGCTTTCGTAAATGATTTTGTTGAGGTAGTCGTACACGATGATTTCCTCCTGAGTGAGCACCGTAATCTGGTTGCGATCCAGGAGCTTGAACAGCTCGGGGCTGATGGTTTCCTTGCCAAACAGCAATTCCACCGAGGTCACGGCCTCCGCCCGGAGCCGTTCGCGGAACTCGTTTTGGCGGTGCTTTTCGGCGAAAAAATAAATGGCCAGGCAAAAAAACACCAGCAACGTGCTGGCAATCAGACCGAAAAGTAAAGCCAGGCGAGTGCGGATCGTCATCTTTCCTGCATGATATAGCCCATGCCCACCACCGTATGGATCAGCCGGACGGGAAAACCCTTGTCCACTTTGTTGCGCACGTAGTTCATGTACACATCAATGATGTTAGTGCCCGTGTCGAAATTAATGTCCCAGACGCTTTCGGCAATATCCACCCTTGACACCACGCGCCCTTGGTTGCGCATCAGGTATTCGAGCAGGGCAAACTCGCGGGCGGTCAGTTCAATGGTTTGTCCGCCCCGGCGGGCGGTCTTGGCATCCAAATCCAGTTCCAAATCGGCGGCAACCAAACGGTTTTGCGGTTTTCCGGCGGCGGCACTGCGCTTGAGCAGGGCTTTGATGCGGGCCACCAGTTCCATGAAATCAAACGGCTTGACCAAATAATCGTCGGCTCCGGCATCAAAACCGGCCAGTTTGTCGGCGGTGGTGCCCAATGCGGTGAGCATCAGCACCGGAACCGCCGGATTTTTGCGGCGGATGTAGGCGCACAAGTCCAGCCCGCTCACGTGTGGCAGGCCAATATCGAGCACAACAAGGTCGTAGTCTTGGATGTCGAGCAAGTGCTTTGCCGCCTCGCCATCGGGTGCGACTTCAGCGACAAAGGCTTGCGTTTCCAGCCCTTTCTTGATGAAGTTGGCGACTTTCACTTCATCTTCCACAATAAGTACGCGGGCGGCAGTAATGGCGGGCATTGGAAACGGCGGGGAATGAGGCGGTGAACGGCGGGTTTGGCCTTTTTCAAAGATATTATTTTGATGGCAAAATCCGCCCGAAAAGACAACGGCTGCCCGTCGGGCAACAACCAGCGGTAACGACCATTTTTTGCTTGGTTTGCCGTCAAAATGACAGGCAAACTATGTTAATGCACTACCAGAAATAGTATGGTTGAAAAATCCGGAACCCCTCCCCTATTTCACCGCCACGCTTTCGTCGGCCGGGGTGTTGGCGGCCACGTGCGGAATCGGGTTGTTGGGATTGACGAACGGACGGATGATCAGGCGGGTGCCTTTGTCGTACGTGAAATAGCTCCACACCCAGTTGATGAAAACCATGACCTTGGAACGGAAGCCGATCAGGTAAAAAATGTGGATGAACATCCAGGCCAGCCACGCGATGAAGCCTTTCAGGTGCATTCCGTTGGGCATATCAACCACGGCACGGTTGCGGCCAATGGTTGCCATCGAGCCTTTATCAAAGTATTCAAACGGCTTCATCAGCTTGCCTTTTGCGTGCCCGTTCAGGTTTCGCGCCAAATGCCGTCCCTGCTGCATGGCCACCGGCGAAAGCATGGGCAGGCCGTTGGGAGTCTTTTCGGTGATGCTGGCGGCAATGTCGCCGATGGCATACAGGTTACCGTAGCCCAGCACGCGGTTTTGGTCGTCCACCCTGAGGCGGCTCTTGAAAATGCTTTCCTCCTTGATGCCGGGCAGCATATTTCCCTGCACACCGGCTGCCCACACCAGCGTATTGGTTTTCAGGGTTGCGCCATCCTTAAACGTGGCGGTCTGGCCGTTATAATCCTTCACAATGGTGTTCAGTTTCACGTTCACGCCCATTTCCAGCAGCGCGTCAAGCGCGTTTTTCGATGATTTTTCGGACATGGAACCCAGCACCTTGTCGCCGCCCTCAATCAAATAGATTTGCATTTGGCGGAAATCCAGTTCGGGATAATCGCAAGGCAGCACGTGCTTTTTAAGTTCGGCAAATGCCCCGGCCATCTCCACGCCCGTGGGGCCGCCACCCACCATCACGTAGTTCAAAAGCCCTTCGCGCTCCGCCGGGTCAGTGGAAACCACTGCCCGCTCGAAGTTTTGCAGCACGTGGCTGCGCAAATCCAAGGCTTGCGGCACTTGCTTGAGCGGGAAGGATGTCTTGGGCAGTTCCTGGTTGCCGAAATAATTGCTCTTGGAGCCAACGGCCAGCACCAGCACGTCGTAGCTGAGGTTGCCGATGGACGTGCAGATGGTGTTTTGCTCCGGCCTGACCTCATTTACCATGGCCATGCGGAAGTGGAAGTTCTTTTTTTCCTCAAACATCTGGCGCAGCGGGGCGGCTATCGAATCGGCCTCCAAGCCGGCGGTGGCCACTTGGTACAACAACGGCTGGAAGGTGTGGTAGTTGTGCCGGTCAATGAGCACCACTTGGAACTCCTTGTCCGACAGCAGTTTGGCAAACTCAATGCCGCCAAAGCCGCCACCGACAATGACCACGCGTTTCAGGCTGGTTTCGGGAATACTGATGGAAAGTTCGTTCAGGGTTGGCATGGCCGTGTATGGGTTGAGTGAGGAAAATCCTAAAAAATTGTACCAACGGGCATTTTGTCACTGCGTCTTTTGCGGCCCAAGCTACATGAGTCATTACCCATACGGCAAAAATAACAGGAATCATTTAATTTTCAAAATATTCTGAAAATTTCATACGACAATTCGGCCCATCAAGTTTTGCTGCCATACCGAATATCCGTTTTCAGTCGTTTCAAAATCCCTGCATACCGTTGATTATCAGTTGTCCCGGATTTTTTGCGGTTTGCATGTTTACGTAGCCCAGCTTCTACGCACTAAACGACGCGTTTACATTTTTGTACCAAACCGTATGAACACCTGAACAATGCCTGATCACGGTTAAAATCTTTGTAAATCAACCGATTAACGTTTACTTTGCGGACAACTGTTTTACCAGCAATCAATCAATAAATCAATGAAATATGACATCATCGTTGTGGGCGGCGGCATTGTAGGTTTGGCTACCGCATTGCGACTGAAAAAAAACCAACCCGCACTCAAAATCCTTCTGCTCGAAAAGGAAAAGCAACTGGCCAAGCACCAGACCGGCAACAACAGCGGCGTGATCCACTCGGGCATCTACTACAAGCCGGGCAGCCTCAAAGCCACCAACTGCCTCCAAGGCTACAACGAACTGATCGAGTTCAGCAGGGAAAACGGCATCAAATTCGAGCTTTGCGGCAAGGTTATCGTCGCCACTGACAAAAAGGAATTTCCGGCCCTGGAAAACATCTACCAGCGCGGCCTTGAGAACGGCCTGACGCAAATCAAGAAAATCAACCGGACAGAAATCCAGGAATACGAGCCGCATTGCAGCGGCATTTCGGGCATCTGGGTTCCCTACACGGGCATCATTGACTACACCGACGTGACGGTGAAATACGCCGAAGTGTTCCAAAAATTGGGTGGCGAACTGACCATGGGCGAAAAGGTGACGGACATCCGCCCCAAAAACGACCACTCGGAAGTGGTGACTGACAAGAACACCTACCAGACCAAACTGATCATCAACTGTGCCGGATTGTATTCGGACAAGATTGCCGCGCTGACCCAGAAAAACATCAACGTGCGCATCATCCCGTTCCGGGGTGAATATTACGAGATCAAGAAGGAAAAGGAATACCTTGTCAAAGGGCTGATTTATCCCGTTCCTGATCCCAATTTCCCATTTTTGGGCGTGCACTTCACGCGCATGGTCAAGGGCGGCGTGGAAGCCGGACCCAATGCGGTGTTCGCCTTCAAGCGGGAAGGTTACAAGAAAACCGATTTCCAGTGGGACGAATTCGCCGAATCCATGGCGTGGCCGGGCTTCCGCAAGGTGGCCCTCAAATACTGGCAAACGGGCATCGGCGAGTATTACCGGTCGTTTTCCAAGGCCGCCTTCACCAAAGCCCTGCAAAAACTGATTCCCGAAATCAAATCCGATGACCTCGTGACGGGCGGCGCGGGCGTGCGTGCCCAAGCCTGCGACCGCACCGGCGGCCTGATCGACGATTTCATGATCCTGGAAGACCAGCACGTGATCAACGTCTGCAACGCCCCTTCACCGGCGGCCACTTCGTCGCTGTCCATCGGCAAGACCGTGGCCGAAATGGCACTGCAACGCTTCAATTCCGGCAAAATCGAAACCGTGCTGAATTGAACCGAGTCCGCCGTCGGCAGTCCGTAGTCCACGGAAAAAAGCCCATGGCGTTGTCCGGGATTTTAAATCCCGGACGCGGAGCGGCGGATTTGCAATCCGAACAGAAGGCATTGCCAAAAATAGTATCTTTCAAAAACACCAAACCTCTCAAATCTTTTCCCACCAACCATTTTTTATGAAAGCAGTAATTTTTGCCGGCGGCTTCGGCACGCGCATCAGCGAGGAAAGCGGTGTCCGCCCCAAACCCATGGTCGAGATTGGCGGCAAGCCCATCCTGTGGCACATTTTAAAGATGTATTCGCAGCACGGCATCAACGATTTTGTCATCTGCTGCGGCTACAAGCAGCACATCATCAAGCAGTATTTTTCAGACTATTACTTGCTCAATTCAGACGTGACATTCGATTTGCGTACCAACACCATGTCCATCCACCGCACCCCGAGCGAGTCTTGGAAAGTGACCTTGGTGGACACCGGCGAGAACACCATGACCGGCGGACGGCTCCGGCGGGTGCAGGAATTCGTGGGCAATGAGGCTTTCTGCCTCACGTACGGCGATGGTGTGAGCGATGTGAACATTTCCGAATCCATTGCATTCCACAAGAAAGGCGGCAAGTTGGCCACCCTCACCGCCGTGCAGCAGGCCGGGCGTTTCGGTGCGTTCACGCTCACCGACAGCGACCCGACCATCCAGTCTTTCAAGGAAAAACCCACCGGCGACGGCGGCGCACCTTGGATCAACGGCGGCTTTTTCGTGCTGGAACCGGGCGTATTCAAGTACCTGAAAGACAACGACACAATCTGGGAACGCGACCCAATGGAAAAACTCGCCGAAGACGGACAACTGCAAGCCTACCAGCACACCGGTTTCTGGCAGCCCATGGACACTCTGCGCGACAAAACCGTGCTGGAGGAAATGTGGGCGCAAGGCAAGGCCCCGTGGAAAACGTGGTAGTTAAATAAATAGCCGGATGGTTTGCCGTTAAATGCCTGCTTGAAAATAGTATCTTTCAACAACGCCAAACCTGCCAGCCATTTTAGCCATTCAATAAATCGACAATTTAACCATTAATCAATACATGAAAATCCTGATCACCGGAAATATGGGCTACGTTGGCCCGGGCGTGGTGAGCCATTTGCGCCACGTGCATCCTGATGCCACACTCGTAGGCTACGACATGGCGTACTTTGCCAACTGCCTCACCAACGCCGATTTCCTGCCCGAAAGCAAACTTGACGAGCAGTTGTTCGGCGATATGCGCCACCTTTCCGACTCCCTTCTGAGTGGCGTGGACGCGGTGGTGCATCTGGCCGCCGTTTCCAACGACCCGATGGGCAGCAAATATGAGGAAGTGACCATTGACGTGAACCATAAATCGAGCATCGAACTGGCCAAAAAAGCCAAGGCGGCGGGCGTGAAGTCGTTTATTTTCGCCTCCAGTTGCAGCGTGTACGGAGCCGGTGGCGAAGGAGCCAAGACCGAGGATTCGGAACTCAACCCACTAACCGCTTACGCCCGCTCCAAGATATTCACCGAACGCGACTTGCAACCCTTGGCCGACGGCAATTTCACCGTCACGTGCCTGCGGTTTGCCACGGCCTGCGGCATGAGCAACCGCCTGCGTTTGGATCTGGTACTCAACGATTTCGTGGCCGGAGCCGTCACCTCCAAGCAAATCAGCATCCTGAGCGACGGCTCGCCGTGGCGGCCGCTCATCAATGTCAAGGACATGGCCATCGCCATTGAATGGGCCATCAGCCGTCCGGCTTCCAACGGCGGCGAATTTTTGGCCGTGAACACGGGCAGCGGCGAATGGAACTACCAAGTGAAGGAACTGGCCGAAGCAGTGGCAACGGTGATTCCGGGAACCAAGGTTTCGGTCAATGCCGAAGCACCGCCCGACAAGCGTTCGTACCGCGTGAATTTCGACTTGTACGGCCAACTGGCCCCCAACCACCAGACGCGCCGCAAACTGATTGACACGATTGAGGAACTGCGCGACAACCTGACGGAAATGGGCTTCGCCGACGGCAACTTCCGCAATTCGCAATACATGCGCCTGATGGTGCTGAACCGCCTGCAAGACAAACACCTGATTGATACGCAATTGGTCTGGACCAACGCGTAGAAAAGCGTTTACCGTCTTGCGTGTATCGTTGGATAGTGTTGGTAAACGTGTAGAGACGTTGCAATGCAACGTCTCCCGCGCAACGTCTGATGCAACACCTGTACACGCCGTAAAATAGTATCTTTCAAAAAGGCGAAACCCCCTGCGGGAAAGTTCAAGCGAGGACGCTTTAACTGGTTTTAGAATCTTTTTTAAAAGCCCTGAAAGGGCGTTATCCGTCAACACCGGGTATGGCCCGATGAAACCCCAATAAACAATCACAACCATGATTTTTACCGAAACAGAATTGAAAGGCGCATTTGTCTTGGAAATCAAGAAAATGGAAGACGAACGCGGATTTTTCGGACGTTCGTGGTGTGCCCGCGAATTGGAGCAGCACGGCCTGAACGCCAATGCGGCGCAAGCCAACGTGTCGTACAACAAACTTAAAGGAACTTTGCGCGGAATGCACTTCCAGCGCGCCCCGCACCAGGAAACCAAACTCGTGCGGTGTACCAAGGGAGCCATCTGCGATGTGATCATTGACCTGCGCCCCGCCTCACCGACCTATAAAAAGTGGATTGGCGTGGAGCTGACCGCCGACAACTACAAGATGCTGTACGTGCCCGAGGATTTTGCCCACGGCTTCATCACGCTCCAAGACGATACGGAAGTGACCTACCAAGTCACCCAGTTCTACACGCCCGGAGCCGAAGGCGGCATCCGGTGGGACGATCCGGCTTTCAACATCCAATGGCCCATCGTGCCGACGGTGGTTTCGGGCAAGGACGCGGTGTGGGCGGATTTCAGCGAATCGCTCTTGGAACCCGTTGCCTGAACAATCAACACAATTCCGAATGAGTGAATGATAGAATTACTGAACAGGTTTGGGCTTTCTGAAAGATACTATTTTCGCAGACAAGTTCTTATTTCGTAATCCCATCATTCACTCATTCCATCATTCACTCATTTTCTCATTGGACACATGATCATCGTAGATACCGCCTTAGAAAAAAGACACCGCGAAAACAATCCCATCCGCGTGGCGATGGTGGGTGCCGGATTCATGGCACGCGGCATTGCCCTGCAAATCTGCCGTTACGTGGATGGCATGGAACTGGTTGCCATCTCCAACCGCACCCTGAAAACCGCCAAACGCGCCTACCGCGAATCGGGTGTGGAAGACCCCGTGACCGTTGAAACGACGGCGCAATTGGAAGAAGCCATTTCGCGCGGCAAATATGCCGTGACCGATAACCCGATGCTGCTTTGCGAGGCGGGAAACGTGGATGCGGTGATTGAAGTGACCGGAGCCATTGAATACGGCG
This sequence comes from Sphingobacteriales bacterium, assembly GCA_043789005.1. GTDB lineage: Bacteria > Bacteroidota > Bacteroidia > Cytophagales > 172606-1 > Xanthocytophaga. Next base: position 2,673 of record JAYWIH010000201.1, on the reverse strand, counting down.
CGCGGGTGGTGATGCACGCCATTAAAAACGGCAAGCACGTGATCCTGATGAATGCCGAAGTGGACGGCACCATCGGCTCAATCCTCAAAATGTACGCTGACAAGGCGGGTGTCACCTACACCGTGGCCGACGGCGACCAGCCCGGCGTAATCATGAACCTGTACCGTTTTGTGAAAGGAATTGGCGTGAAGCCGGTGCTTTTAGGCAACATCAAGGGCTTGCACGACCCGTACCGCAACCCGACCACCCAAAAGGCATTCGCCGAAAAATGGGGTCAGAATCCGGCCATGGTCACTTCGTTTGCCGACGGCACCAAAATCTCGTATGAGCAGGCCTGCGTGGCCAATGCCACCGGAATGCGCGTGGGCAAACGCGGAATGTTCGGCCCGACGATGGAAGCCGGAACGCCCATTGAAAAGACGACCAAGCTGTTTCCCGAACTCTACAATTTGGACGAATGGCTGGCCGGCCCCGGCATTGTGGATTATGTGGTGGGTGCGGCTCCCGGCCCCGGTGTATTCGTGCTGGGCACGCACGACCACCCAACCATGCGCCATTACCTGAACCTGTACAAACTCGGTGAAGGGCCGCTGTACTGCTTCTACACGCCGTACCACCTGTGCCATTTTGAAATCCACAATACCGTGGCACGTGCCGTGCTGTTTAGTGATGCCACCCTCGCCCCCATTGGTACTCCGTGCGTGGAGGTGGTGACCACCGCCAAGATTGACCTGAAAGCGGGCGAAACCGTGGACGGGCTGGGCGAATACATGACCTATGGCTTGGCGGAAAACTACGACACCGCCCGCGCCGAAAACCTGCTGCCTATCGGCTTGGCCGAAGGTGCGAAACTGAAAGCCGACGTGCCCAAAGACAAAGTGCTGACCTTTGACGATGTGGAGTTTCCTGCCGGACTGTTGAGTTTGGAACTGTACCGTGAGCAACTGGCAAAGTTTCCGCCCGCCGCCGTCAAGGTGCTGGCGTGATTTCGAGGTGTTGCACTGACTAAAAAAGCAAGACAAAAAAAGGCGTTGGCGGTTTGATTACCGCCAACGCCTTTTTTTATGCGCAAACCAGAAAACATATGTGAGCAGATACCCGTGGGCGTATTACCCTTTCGGTACATACTACGCCATATTTGTCCGGAATGGCAGAAAATGCCGTTCATACAACTCATCAATAGCGGAAGTGTCGGCCAGCCGGAAGTAAGAACGGATAGCCACTTTGCAGCCCCTTTCAAAGTTATCGAAGCTGCTGGCATCGCGCAGCCGGTACACATACCGTTCTATGTGCTGGTCTTCGGCATACCGGTGCTCGTATTCGCAGGCAGGATATCTTTCACTGAAATCCCTCTGTGCGAGGATTTCAACGGCGGCGGTCATTATTTCGATGGTGTGCATAATAAGCGAACCTGTTTTGGCTGGTTGAAAATTGTTTCATTCAGTAACCTGACTGGCACGTAAAAAAACCGTGCCAGACTTGACGCACTCCCCACCACGCCTTTCAAAACCGGCCGTAAAAACCCGCCTTCCGTATGCTTAAAATGATTTTTCCTGCCGTTCCAGCAAACCACGCAGCGAATCAGGCAGGCCGGATGTATCTTCCAAGGCGTGGCCGTACAGGGCGAGCAAAGCTGATTCGGCTTGGCCGGTCATTTCCGCCAGCCTTTCCGGATCGTTCCCCGTCCCGGTAGTGATTTCCGTCCATACGCGCTGGTGCTCATTGTCGCGGTTGGCCTCCGATTGGGCCGCATCGCCGAATTGCGCCAGTTCTTTGAGCAATTCGTCATTGCACCGGTGGCTGGCGGCGGCTTTGCCCGCAAACTCACTTTTCAGTGCCGCATCCGTGATACGGCCTTGCAAGTTCTCGTAGCCATCGGCCCGGGTGGCGTGGGCGGCCATGAGTTCTTGGAGGGTGGCAACCGGGTTTTGTGTCTGGTTTTGCATGGCAGATTGGAGTTGGATGAACAGACGGACGCTAAAAAACAGTGCCACCCGTCCAAGTTTCCTTTGCATCCCTGCTTTTTTTCACTGTAATTTGTCCCAATCAAGTAAACGACAATGAATTGGTCTTAGGGGTGCCCAAAACGGGCTGAGATCACACCCTTTGAACCTGATCCGGTTAGTACCGGCGAAGGAAAAGACAATGCAACGTTTCCGAACGGACAAGCCATGTCCGGCACGGAATGTGTTCCGTATGTATTCCATCAGGGTTTCAGGGGGTTTCAACTTACACGGACAGGTCTTGCCCCACGCTTGCCTTTTGTCTAACCCTGTAAAATAGTATCTTTTGAAAACCCGAAACCTCCTCCCCTTGCTGGCATTTTTGCCGCTTTGCGCTTGGGCGCAATTTACCGTTTCCGGCTTGGTTACCTCCCAAGACCAATCCTTGCCCGGAGCCACCATTTCCGTGCAAAACACATTCAAGGGAACGGTTTCCGATGCCAACGGCCATTACAAACTGCGCAACCTGCCCGCCGGAAAACACACATTGCAAGTCAGTTTTATTGGCTATGAGACAACAACAAAGGAAGTGGAAGTAATTGGCAACCAGACGATTGGTTTTGACCTGAGAAAATCCGCCTTGGTTGCGGATGAAATTGTGGTGACGGCCACGCGGGCCACTTCCAAATCGGCGGTGACGTTCACGAATGTGGGCAAGGAACTGCTGCAA
>JAYWIH010000200.1:0-26732 GCA_043789005.1 Sphingobacteriales bacterium | reverse complement strand
TTCATGGCGGCGGCCACGGCATCGGCCGCGTCCTCGTCAATCTTGGAGCCAGTCTTGATGGCGTACGAAACCTTCTTGAACGACTCGCCGCTCAGGTTTTGGCGCATGGCTTCTAGGCCAAACACATTGCAGCCATAATAATCGGATACTTTGGTGGAGGGTGCGGTCACCTCCGGGGTGATGCGGCTCTGCGCAACGTCAACCGCCTTGAATCGTAGGTTTGCCATTCGTATGGTTTTGTTTTGGGTAGGGTGGTTAAAATAAGTAAGAATACGGGCGTAAAATCTGAAAAATTTGCCTGATTTTCTAATAACTGCCCGATTTTTTTGCGACTTCCCGGTTTTTTGTGCGTGAAATCAGGAATACTGGTAAAAAAATAATGGCGTTCACGCGTTTCTGCGTTCTCCGCCTGCAAACCGGTTTGACGGTTACCGGCAAAATAGTATCTTTCAAAACCGCCAAACCCGCCTTTGCCCGTGGGCTGGGCCGCCGGACTTGTAAAGTCTGACCACATTCTGAAATAGTATCTTTTTTTTGGTGCAAACCCCCGGTTTTCTAACTTTACCGAATCACGCCCTAACCAAACCCATTAATATGAAAAGGATTTTACCGCTGCTGGTGCTTGCCTTGCTGTCCGGCCTGAAGGCTTGGTCACAACCCACCACTTTCCCGCGCAATGGCGTGTACGACGAACGCGCCGGGCTGCACGCTTTCACAAATGCCACCGTACACATTGATTACCAAACGGTTATCCCTAACGCAACGCTCATAATCCGGGGGGGCGTGGTTGAGGCGGTGGGCGCGAAGGCCGCTATCCCCGCCGGAGCCGTGGTCACCGACATGAAAGGCCGACACATTTATCCGGGTTTGGTGGACATCTACGCCGACTACGGAATGCCCGAAGTGAAGCGGGAAGCGTTCAGTTTCATGGCTTTCTTTGGCCGTTCGCCGCAGTATGAATCCAACAAGAAAGGCGCGTACAACTGGAACGAAGCCATCCGTCCCGAAAACTCGGGTGCGGAAATCTTCACCGCCGATGCCAAGAAGGCCGACGAATTGCGCAAGCTGGGCTTTGGTGCGGTGCTGACCCACAACCCCGACGGTATTGCGCGGGGCACGGGGGCGGTGGTGCATCTGGGTGCGGGCCGCGAAAACGAAGTGCTGCTGAAAGCCAACGCCACCACGCACTTCTCGTTCGACAAAGGCTCGTCCAAACAAGTCTACCCGATTGCGCTGATGGGCGCGATTGCGCTGGTGCGGCAAACGTATCTGGATGCGGACTGGTACCGCAAGGGCGGCAGCAAAACCGAACGCAACCTGTCGCTGGAGGCGTTCAGCCAGCAATCGGGCCTGCCCGCCATCTTTGAGGCAAACACCCGGCTCAATACGCTGCGTGCCGACAAAATCGGCGATGAGTTTGGCGTGCAGTACATTATCAAGACCAAGGGCGATGAATACGCCCGCATTGCCGAGGTGAAGGCCACCAACGCGCCGCTCATTGTCTCGCTCGACTTTCCGAAACCCTACGATGTGGAAGACCCGCTGGATGCGGTGATGGTGTCTTTGGAAGAAATGAAGCATTGGGAAATGGCTCCGGCCAACCCGGCCGCGCTGGCCAAGGCGGGTATCAGCTTTGCCCTGACCACCGCCGATTTGAAAACCAAGGCCGAATTCATGCCCAATGTGCGCAAAGCCATTGAAAACGGACTTGACCAGCAAACGGCCCTGAAAGCCCTGACCGCAACCCCGGCGGCCATGCTGAATATGGCAAACCAACTCGGAACGCTGAAACAGGGCGCGTTTGCCAACTTCCTGATCACTTCCGACAGTCTGTTTTCGGCCAAAAACGTCATTTACGACAACTGGATCAATGGCCGCCGCTACGTGGTGTCGCCCACGCCCGATGTGGAACTGGTGCGCGGCGCGTATTACAAGCTCACCGTGGACAATAAGGACTACACGATGGCCGTGAGTGGCCCGTCGGACAAGCCGGAAATCAAGATTGGCACAACCGATACGGCTCTGGCAACGGCCAAAACGGTGTTGAGCAATTCGCTGGTCACGCTTTCGTTCAAACCCGACAAGAAAGACAAAGCCGACGTGCGGCTGACCGGCTGGCTTGATGCAAACGGCAACCTGAGTGGCGAAGGCGTACTGGCCGATGGCAAACCCGTGAAATGGAAAGCCGTGCCGACCAACCGGGCAGTGGTTGCGCAACCCCAAAAGCCCGCCCAAAATAGTATCTCCCAGAATGGTAAAACCCCTCCGGTCACGGCCGCACTTTCAACGGCGGATGTGGGTAAAGTCATATATCCATTCGTGGCTTTTGGTTCGGAACAGAAATTGAAGGCGGAGGATTTGCTCATCAAAAATGCCACCGTCTGGACTTCGGAGGCCGAAGGCAAACTGCCAAACACCGATGTGCTGGTGCGCAACGGCAAGATTGCGCAGGTGGGCAAAAACCTGTCGGCGGCGGGTGTGCGGGTCATTGACGGCACGGGCAAGCACCTCACGCCCGGCATCATTGACGAGCATTCGCACATCGCCACCGAATCTGTCAACGAATTGCAAGCCAGCACCGCCGAAGTGCGCATTGGCGATAATATTGACTCAGAAGACGTTAACATCTACCGCCAATTGGCGGGCGGCACTACCGCCTCGCAAATATTGCACGGATCGGCCAACCCGATTGGCGGCCAGTCGGGCATGATCAAATTGAAATGGGGCGAGTCGCCGGAAAACCTGAAAATCAAGGATGCGCCGGGATTCATCAAATTCGCGCTGGGCGAAAACGTGAAGCAATCCTCGTCCTCAACTTCCACCCGCTTCCCGCAAACGCGCATGGGCGTGGAGCAGGTGATGATGGATGCTTTCACGCGAGCCAAGGAATACGACCAAGCCTTGAAAAAATACAACCCGAAAGACAAGAACGCCGTGCCCGTGCGCCGTGACTTGGAACTGGATGCGCTGGCCGAAATCCTGAACCAAAAACGCTTCATTACGTGCCACAGCTACGTGCAGTCGGAAATAAATATGCTCATGCACGTGGCCGATTCGCTGGGTTTCAAGGTGAACACGTTCACGCACATCTTGGAAGGCTACAAGGTGGCCGACAAGATGAAAGCCCACGGAGCCAACGCCTCGTCGTTTGCCGACTGGTGGGGTTACAAGATGGAAGTGCAGGATGCCATTGCCTACAGTCCGTCGCTGATGGGCAAGGTGGGCCTGAACGTGGCCATCAACTCGGATGATGCCGAAATGGCACGCCGCCTGAACCAAGAAGCCGGCAAAACGGTGAAATACGGCGGCACCACTGAAGAGGAAGCCCTGAAAATGGTGACCATCAACCCCGCCAAAATGCTGCACCTCGACAGCCGCATGGGCAGCATAAAAGCGGGCAAGGATGCCGATCTGGTACTGTGGAACGAACATCCGCTTTCTATTTATGCCCGCCCCGAAAAAACCATCATTGAAGGCACGGTGTATTATGACTTGGAACGCGACGTGAAAATGCGCGGGGAAATGCAAAAGGAACGTACCCGCCTGATTGCGAAGATGCTGGGAGCCAAAAGCAGCGGACAAGCCGCCCAGATGTCGGTGCCCAAAGTATCGCGCCACTATCACTGCGACAGTCTGTTTGGCAACGAAGGCACGTGCGGCAAAGCCAAAAGTTTTGTGCAGTACAGCTTTTCGGAGTGATTCGGAAATGGATGGAATGGCGGGTTTGGTGTTTTCAAAAGATACTGTTTTAGCCTGCCATCCGGGTTGCAAATGCCGGACTCGTCAGGCCAAAGCGTTCAATGTGATTGCAAACGTGCTTCCCGCGCCATACTCGCTGTCAACTGTTATTTGTCCGCCTTGTGCTTCCATAAATTCCTTGCTGATGGCCAAGCCAAGGCCGGTACCGTCCTTTTTCGTTCCCGGAACCCTGAAATAACGGTCAAATATCTTGTCCTTGTATTGTGGTGCAATGCCTTGTCCCGTATCCTTGACAGTGAATTTTACTTTTTTGTCCACTTTTTCAATGCTCACATAAATGGTTGAATTGTCGTAAGAATAACGGATGGCGTTTGAAATAAGATTGGTCAGTACCCAAGCCGTCTTTTCATTGTCTGCCTGCACTTTTGGCAGATTATCGGGGCGGGAAATCTCAAATATTATCTGTTTTTGATCGGCTTGTGTTTTATTGGCATTCAGGGCATACGATACTATTTCCTGCGGGTCTGTGGGCGCAATGGAAAGCTGAATGTTTCCGCTTTCCACCTGTGTCATATTCAGCAGTTCGCCCGTGATTTTCAAAAGCCGGCCGGTGTCGCCTTTGATGCTTTCCAACAGGTTTTTCTGTTCGTCATTCAAATCGCCAATCTGTTTGTTTTCCAGAAGTTGCAGCGTCATTTGGATCGACGAAATAGGCGTTTTGAATTCATGTGAAACGGTTGAGATAAAATTGGTTTTGGCAAAGTCCAATTCCTTGTATTCGGTTATGTTTCTCAATACAATCACGTGTCCGATAAGCTGTTCGTGCTGCTCGCCCGTGGGTATGATGGAGATGTGCAGGATTTCCTTGTCAAAATAGCCTTCTCTGCCATTGGCAAATATCTTCAATGGTTTTGATTTGCCACTGTCCGTTACGGTATTGGTATTCGCCAAGTCCTGGATCAGCATCCGCATCAAATCATTTTTTACCGCTAATTCCTGTGCCGGATGATTAATCAGATCCTTTTGTGCAAGGCCGATGATTTTTATCGCCTCTTCATTTGAAAATATGACTTTAAGATTTTCATCCACACCAATTACCGGATCGTGCATATTGTTGATGAGCGTTTCAATCCGCTTTTTTTCCATCATCAATTTGGCGAGATTGCTGTCATTGTATTCTTCCAGTTTTTCTGCCATTGTGTTAAACGACTTTGCCAATTCGCCAAATTCGCTGTGGCTTTCAAAATCCACCCTTTCCGAATAGTTTTTTGCCGCTATCTGCTTGATGCTCCGCGTAAGTTCTTCTACCGGATCGGCAATGCTGGAAGGAAGGTTGATGAGCAGCGTAAAGCCGATGAGAAAACACAGGGTGGCCGTGATTGCAATCCAAAATACGGCGGTATCGGCAGTTTCCTCTGCCACTTCGCTTTTTCTCTGAATGGCTTGCATATTCGTATCCATAATCTTGAAAATACTTTTGCGCATTTCCCTTCGCACAACATTATTATCACTGCCGGATGTAAACCGTGAAAAATTATCGCGCAATTCAGCCGTTGCTTCGCCTTCACCGATTTCAGTGATATTTTTTTCTTGGTTCCCGATGTTTGTCCCAATGTTTTCAATGAACTTTTGGGAAGTGTCTTCCAGAGACGAAAGAATGTTTTTGGAATATTCCAACGACTTGTAATTGTCTATCAGGATATTTTCCGTGTCAGATTTTAATGCGTTGATATACCATATCCCCACCAATCCGAGCAGAATGATTAATATGAAGAAAAGACCCACGCCCAACGTGAGTTTCGTTTTGATTTTCATTGCCTGTAGTTATTTAAAAAAACAAAGGCTCCCAAAGGCCTCCCCCAACCCCCTCCGAAAGAGGGGGCTTTAAAAAATAGTATCTTTTCAAATGGCAAAACCTGTCTGTTTACATGATTTGCAGAAAAATGGCTCAATCGCAGTTTAAAGACCAAAAGTAGGTTTCATAACATCTCTTACGAAAGGATGACCAAATCAATGTCGTTGGAAGATAGCTTTTTTAAAAGTTCGTTGAATACATTGGTAGCCAAAATTACCTTCAACAGACTTATGTGTGGCTTGCCAACGCATATTGTTGTGATGTTGCGTTCGACGGCCTGTTCCGCAATCGCTTTGGCAACCGTGGAGCTTTCCACTTTAATGATTTCCGCACCCAATTCGGTAGCCAACTTAAAGTTGTTGATCAAATGCCGCTGTTTGTCCAGAGCTATTTTGTCGGCACTTTCCTTCGGAACCTGTACGTACAACACATACCATTTGCTATGGTAGTAATTTGCCAGGCGTGCCGTTTTGCGGATCACTGTTTTTGCCGTCTTTTCATTGCTGCTGATGCAAGCCAGAAACCGTTCGTGTTTGATTGCGTTGGTTTTGGTCACTTCGGTCTCCACTTTCCGCTCCACTTGTGAGGCAACTTCCTTCAACGCCAATTCCCTGAGCTGAAGGATATGGTCGCTTTTGAAAAAATTTTCGAGGGCAGTCCCGATTTTATCCGCTTGGTAGATTTTGCCTTCCTTGAGCCGCGCAATCAATTCATCGGCGGTCAGGTCAATATTCACCACTTCGTCGGCTTGCGCCAAAACACGGTCGGGAATGCGTTCTTTCACCTCAATTCCCGTGATGGTTTTTATCTCTTCGTTCAGGCTTTCAATGTGCTGGATATTGACCGCCGAGATGACATTGATGCCTGCATCCAGAATTTCCATCACATCCTGCCAACGCTTTTCATTTTTACTGCCTTCTATGTTGGTATGCGCCAGTTCGTCCACAACCACCACTTCAGGACGAAGATTGATAATGGCTTGCACATCCATTTCTTCGAGTTCCTTACCCCGGTAAAAAAGCTTGCGCCTAGGCACAATAGACAGTCCGTCTAATAATTCGTGCGTTTCTTTCCGGTTATGTGTTTCAATAAAGCCGATTTTTATGTCAATACCGTTTTTTAACAGAGCATGAGCCTCTTGCAGCATACGGTAGGTCTTGCCAACACCGGCACTCATGCCAATGTATATTTTAAACTTTCCTCTTCTCGATTTCTTTATCAAATCAAGAAAGTGCTGTACCGTTTTATCTTTTTCGCTCATTAAAATGACAGTGACAAAGCGGTGGTGACAAAATAATTCTGGTTGTTTGGCTGATTGTCCAAGGTGAATACCTGATCCTTGCTGCTAAATCCGCGCCCTTCAATTCTCCACAGTGTTCTATCCGTGATGGCATAATCCAGATTTAAGGAATAGCCAAAAGTTTTGAAGCCATTTACTGTTCCGGTGGCAACAATCACACCGTTTGGGTCGCTGTAATATTCGCCTCTGGCGGCGATGTTTATTTTGGTGGTTGGCGTGTATCTCACTATCAGAACCGGTGAATACCACGTGTCATACTCCGACACTGCTTTCGCTTTTTGTTGAACGCCCACATCAAAGCCCAAAGTCACGCCAAATTTCTCGTGAAGTTGCATAATCGCGTAGAAATTATGGAAATACCTCATTTTTCGGGTGCTATCGGGGGTGTCACTGCCTATGAACGAACTGCTGTTAAAAGTGAGTTTTGAGTCTGGCTTGAAAGTCAGTTGATGTCCGAAAGCGGGCGTATTATTGCCATCCACTCTCTGTATGCGTTGCCAGCCATTCAGGATCAAGCCGCTCACAAACCATTTTTCGTTATCAGAAGTGTAGGATATTTTCGCGCCGCTTTCGTAGTAAGGCGAATTATCTGCCAGAATGCTTCTGGTCAGGTTCCAGCAATCTTTGCCAATGGCACTTTCAAACCCGATGTGGGCAGCAAAAATGCCGCCATCCACCCAGAGGTTTCGGTTTTTGGAAATTTTCACGCCGGCATTGGCTTCAAAGATGTTTTTTAAAACTCCCGGCTCGGCTGCCAAGTTGGCGTTGGCATACGTGCCCGTCATCAAGGCGAGATTGGCTCTCGTTCTGTCGTCTGCGTAAGCCAGTTTCACAAAGCCAAAATTCAAATTCACTTCATTGTGTCTGTTGAACGAATAAACAAATCCGGGCCTAGTGTGATTGTCCGGGTTGGAAAAATCATAACTGTAATACGTTTCAAGATAGCCTGATACTTTCAGGTTGTCTGAAAATTGTGGTGTTTTATCTGTATTTGCACTGTCAGTCAATTCTTTTTTTACCTGCCGGACACTCAGTTGGCGTTCTGCATCGGTCAGTACGGTTTGTGATTTTACTGTATTGCACAAGCCAAGTGTCAAAATCAAACTAATGACTACGGGAAATGTATTGATTAAGTTTTTCATGGTATGGTCAGAATGTTGAATGATAGGGCAAATCTACAGACAATGGTCTGCAGTCCGCAGAAAAATATGGGAACTGTCTTTGTGGCTGCCCGAGGGCGGTAACGCACCATTCGGCTTGTATGAAAACCGCAAAATAGTATGTTTGTAAAAGGCAAAACCCACTTGTCATTCCGGGGCAGGAGGAATCCGGCGTGTATTTTACAGGCAGGTCAAGAAGTTCGTACGCGATTGGCAGCGGATTGCTCGTGCCCCGGAATGGCAAAGCAAAATAGTATCTTCTCAAAGCACCAAACCTGCTCGTCCGCAAGCCCGCCCCAAAGCCTATTTAAGCGCATCCAAAGCCAGATTCAGTTTCAGTACATTTATTTTCTGGGTTCCTAACATTCCGAGTAGAGGATTTTCGGTGTGCTGGGCGATGAGTTCGAGCAGTCTTGTTTCACTGAGGTTGCGCATTTTTGCAATGCGTTTTACCTGTACATTAGCCGCCTGTACAGATATATGGGGGTCAAGCCCCGCGCCGCTTGCCGTAACCAAGTCTGAGGGGATTTCAGATTTGCGGATGCCCGGATTATGAACCAAAAAAGTGTCAATCCGCGCCTGCACTTCGGCCAGATAACCCGGATTGGAAACCGCTTTGTTGCTGCCGCCCGAACCCGCCGCATTATACCCGACCGCCGATGGCCGCGAACTGAAATACTTGCCGTCCGGGAAGTTCTGCGCTATATTGCTGTAGTAGGTTTTGCCGCTGGCCGTGATGATTTCACCCTTGCCTTTATTTGGTGCCAACTGTGCAATGCCCCAAACAAAAACCGTATAAACACCCGAAAAAAATACCAGACAGATAAGCGTGAGTTTGATGGCCGGAAATAAGTTGCTTTTCATTGTATTGATTTTTTAGGTAAATAATGTCACTAAAACGTCTATTGCCTTAATGCCTATAAACGGCACAATCACACCACCCAAGCCATATATCAGAAGGTTTCTGCGCAGCAAGGCACTGGCCCCGATTGGTTTGTATGCCACGCCCTTCAATGCCAGCGGAATAAGCAGCGGAATAATGATGGCATTGAAAATAACGGCTGATAGTATGGCACTTTCAGGGCTGTGCAGGCGCATGATGTTCAAGCCTTGCAGAGACGGAATGCCCACAATAAACAGGGCGGGAATAATGGCAAAATATTTTGCCACGTCGTTGGCAATACTGAACGTTGTCAATGTGCCCCTAGTCATCAGCAATTGTTTCCCAATCTCAACCACTTCAATCAGTTTGGTGGGGTCATTGTCAAGGTCAACCATGTTGCCCGCCTCTTTGGCGGCTTGGGTTCCGCTGTTCATCGCCACGCCCACGTCGGCTTGCGCCAGGGCGGGTGCGTCGTTGGTTCCGTCGCCCATCATGGCCACCAACCGCCCTTCGCTCTGTTCCTTTTTAATGTAGTTCATCTTGTCTTCGGGTTTTGCTTCGGCAATAAAATCATCAACCCCCGCCTTTTCGGCAATAAATTTGGCAGTCAATGGATTGTCGCCCGTCACCATTACCGTTTTGATACCCATTTTGCGCAAGCGTTCAAAACGTTCCTGGATGCCGGGTTTAATAATGTCTTGCAATTCAATCACCCCGATCACTTTTTCATTTTCCGACACCACCAAAGGCGTTCCACCATTGCTCGAAATAGTCCGCACCCAGTCGGCGGTATCATTCGGAAAATTGTTTCCCGCTTTTTCGCTCAGGTTTTTAATCGCGTCAGAAGCTCCTTTTCTGATACGGGTATTGGCAAAGTCAATGCCCGAACTGCGGGTTTCGGCGGTGAATTTGATGAAAACGGCTCCTTCCAAATTCTCTTTGAAAGGAGAAGATTGCAAACCATTGGCGAAGGATTTGGAAAGGCCCGCCAATTCGACAATCGATTTTCCTTCGGGCGTTTCGTCGCTCATCGAACTCAGGGCCACGCACTTGATAAAATGGTTTTCGTCAATGCCGGCGGTCGGGTAGAAATTGGTCGCTTTTCTGTTGCCTATCGTTATCGTGCCCGTCTTGTCGAGCAGCAATACATCAATATCACCGGCGGTTTCCACGGCTTTTCCGCTTTTGGTAATCACGTTGGCCCGCAACGCCCTGTCCATGCCCGCAATGCCGATGGCCGAAAGCAGCCCGCCAATGGTGGTCGGAATCAGGCACACAAACAAGGAAATGAATGCTGAAATGGTGATGGGCGTGCCCGCATAGTCCGCAAATGGTTTCAAGGTTACGGTGACGATGACGAAAACCAGCGTGAAACCCGCCAACAATATTGTCAGGGCAATTTCATTGGGCGTTTTTTGCCGGCTGGCTCCTTCCACCAGCGCAATCATTTTGTCCAAGAAACTTTCGCCCGGCTCGGTTGTGACGCGGACTTTTATGCGGTCGGAAAGTACTTTTGTGCCACCCGTAACCGAACTTTTATCGCCTCCGGCCTCGCGTATGACCGGCGCACTTTCTCCGGTAATGGCACTTTCGTCAATCGTTGCCAATCCTTCAATGATTTCCCCATCCGTTGGAATAATGTCGTTTGCCTCGCAAATGAAAACACTGCCTTTGCGAAGTTGGGAGGACGAAACGGTTTGTCCGTTTTCCAGTTTGGCCGGGGTTTCTTCCCTGGTTTTGCGCAGGCTGTTGGCTTGTGCCTTGCCTCTTGCTTCAGCAATGGCTTCGGCAAAGTTGGCGAACAACAGCGTGAGCAGCAAAATCACGAACACCGTGAAATTGTAGGCAAAGCCACCTTGCGACGTTTCGCCCGTCAGTATCCAGACACAAACGAAAAGCATGACGGCTGTCCCGATTTCAACGGTAAACATGACCGGATTGCCAAACATGATTTTTGGATTCAGCTTCACAAAAGACTGTCTGAATGCCTCTTGCACCAGTTCTTTTTGAAACAACGATGTATTGGATTTCATTTTGCAGGGTGCTTTAAAACGGTATGTTCAGAGATTTTTACTGATTGGAAAATAGTATCTTTTGAAAAGGCCAAACCCCCGATTTCTAATGCAATGAGAAATATTCGGCTATCGGGCCGAGCGTCAGGGCCGGGAAAAAAGCCAGGGCGGCGATGATGGCAATCACCGCAAACACCATCAAGCCAAAGGTGGCAGTGTCGGTTTTCAGCGTGCCGTTGCTTTCCGGGATGTGTTTTTTGCCAGCCAATGTTCCCGCAATGGCAACCGGGCCGATGATAGGCAGGTAACGCGCCAAAAGCATGACCAAGCCGCAGGCCGTATTCCAAAACGGCGTGTTGTCGCCAAGTCCTTCAAAGCCGCTGCCGTTGTTTGCCGACGAAGAAGTGAATTCGTACAGCATCTGGCTGAATCCGTGATGGCTCGGGTTGCTCAGCCAGCCCGCATATTCCGTGGGGTTTCCGGTATACAAATAACTCGCCGTTGCGGTGCCTACCAGAATCAAAAACGGATGCAGCAACGCCACAACCATCGCGATTTTCATTTCTTTCGCCTCTATCTTCTTGCCCAGAAATTCGGGTGTCCGGCCTACCATCAATCCGCTGATAAACACGGCCAAGATGATGAAAATGTAGAAATTGAGTATTCCCACGCCCACGCCGCCATAAAACGCGTTAATCATCATTCCCAGCAGTTGGTTCATTCCGCTGATCGGCGTGAAACTGTCGTGCATTGAATTGATGCTGCCCGTGGAAATCACCGTGGTGGCAATGCTCCAGTAGCCCGATGCGGCGGCTCCAAAACGCACTTCCTTGCCTTCCATGCTTCCCATGCCTTGCGCAACGCCCATGTTGGCAATGGCAGGGCTGCCGTTCATCTCTGAAATCACGGTGGGTATGGTCAAAATAAGGAAGCCGATACTCATCACACCGAATATCATCCACGACAGTTTTCGCCGTTTGATTACAAACCCAAGTGCGAATACCATGGCCATGGGAATAAGCATTTGGGTTGCCATCTCAACAATGTTGGTGAAGTAATTGGGGTTTTCGAATGGATGGGCCGAATTGGCTCCGAAAAACCCGCCACCATTGGTTCCCAAGTGCTTGATTGCCACAAAAGCCGCCACCGGCCCACGGCTCACTTGCACAGTATCGCCCTGCAAACTTATCATGGTGTCTTTGCCCTCCAAGGTCATGGGCGTGCCGTTGAACACCAAAATGACAGCCACCACACAGGCAATGGGCAACAATATTCTTGTGCACGACCTCACAAAAAAGGAATAGAAATTGCCCAGTGTGTCGGATGTTTTTTCTTTCAGCGCCATGAATACAACGGCACAAATGGCAATGCCCGTTCCGGCACTGATAAACTGCCAAAGCATCAGTATCAACTGGCCCAAGTAAGACATACCTCCTTCGCCCGAATAATGTTGCAGGTTGGTGTTGGTCACAAAACTCACCGAAGTGTTGAAAGCCAAATCGCCCGGCATGGAAGGATTGCCATCGGGATTCAGGGGCAACCAACTCATATTGGTAAGCACCAGCATCGAAACAATGAACCAAACCACATTGATAGTCAGCAAGGCCGCCAGATGCTGTTTCCAGTTCATTTCCCTTGCTGCATCAATGCCGCTGAGCCTGAAGAAAAGCTTATCGACAGGATTGAAAACCTTGTCGAGCCAAGTGCTCTCACAGTTGAAAACCTTGCCAATGTACCGCCCCAGCGGAATTGCCAGGGCCACCGTCAGTATGTATGTGAAAATCACTCCCAGAATTTCGGTATTCATAAGATTCAGAATTTTTCGGGTTTGAGCAGCACGTAACAGATGTAGCCGAACACTGCGATGGCAACGATGAATAATGCGGTCATGGAGTTAGATTTTTTCAAACCAGTGAATGAATTTATAGAACAGGGCGAAAAACAAAATCCCCAGCACGGTGAAAATGATTGTTGACATATTGCTTGAATTCTAAGTTGTTTGCCAATGACATTCCAATTGCCATTCCAGTTTTTATGAATTTACGTTAAGTGGCTGTTTTTCAAATATTTAACATCGAGAATGGCTTTTCGCAAAACAAAAAACCCTTTCATTTTGAAAGGGTTTGCACTGTCGTTTCGGTAGGGTGGCCTCAATGGATCCGGTATTCCTCCAGTTTCCGGTAAAGCGTGGTCAAGCCGATATTGAGCAGCCGGGCGGCTTCCGTCTTGTTGCCATTGGTATGGTTCAAGACCTTTTGGATGTGGATTTTTTCGGCACTCGCCAAGTCGAAAGCCGAAAGTTGCCGGTTGTTTGGCGAAGCGTTTGGTTTCTGCAATTCCGCAGGCAAGGTGTCCAGCGTCAGTTCCTCGCCGTCCGACAAAAGCACACTTCGCTCCATTACATTTTTCAACTCACGGATGTTGCCCTTCCACGGGTGCTGTTTCAATGCGTCTAAAAAACCAGCCGATGCGCCTTTTATTTTCTTGTTGGTTTTGGCTGCGAACAGTTGCATGAAATAATCCGCCAGCAGTTCGATGTCAGCGACTCTTTCGCGCAGGGCGGGCAGCCGGATTTGGAAAACGGAAATCCTGTAAAACAGATCTTCCCTGAAATGGCCCGCTTCTATTTCGTTTTGCAAATCACGGTTGGTGGCCGCAATAATGCGGACATCCGTGCGGGTGGACTTGCTTTCGCCTATTTTCAAAAACTCACCCGTTTCAATTACCCGCAACAGTTTGGTTTGGGTTTCCAAAGTCATTTCCCCGATTTCATCCAGGAAAATGGTGCCATTGTTGGCTTCTTCAAAAAGTCCTTTCTGGTCTTTGGTCGCGCCGGTAAAGGCTCCCGCTTTGTGCCCGAACATTTCCCCTTCCAGAAGGTCCCGGCTGAAGGCGGAACAATTGAAAGCCACAAAATTCTGGTTGTTCCTTTTGCTGGCTTGGTGAATGGCCTGGGCAAACACTTCTTTTCCGGTGCCGGTTTCGCCGGTCAGCAAAACGGTGGTGTCCGTTCCGGATACTTTTTTTGCCAGGTCAACGGTTTGTTGGAAATTTTTCGATTTGCCAATGATTTTATCGAAAGAGTGGCGGCTGCCCAATTGTTTTTCCAACTGCCGGATGCGTTTGGCCAACGTCACTTTCTCAACGGCTTGGTAAACCAGCGGAATGATCCTGTTATTGTCATCGCCCTTGGTAATGTAGTTGAAAGCCCCGTTTTTAATTGCCTGCACGCTATCCGGGATGTTGCCGTAGGCCGTCAATAAAATAACCTCGGCCAGTGGATGCGCGTCTTTGATTTTCCGGGAAAGCTCAACTCCGTTGCCATCGGGCAGTTTCACATCGCACAGCACCACGTCAATATCGGTTTGCTCCAACCGTTTGAGTGCCGTTTTGCAATCGCCTGCCTGCCATACCTCAAAGCCTTCCAAGCTGATAATCCTTGCCAACAGGGTTCTCAGCTTTTCCTCATCATCTACAATCAAAATGTTTTTCAAAATCCAAACTGTCTGTTGAATTGCAAATTTAACACTTAAAAAACGGTTAAACCGGCCAATGAAATCCGCATGACCAACCGCGAACTTCCATTTTTTAAAAATAGTATCTTTTCAAAAGCCCAAACCCCCTTCCCATTCCGAATGCTTCCGGGATCGGAGTCCGGCGTTAAGTTGCGTGAAATCCTTGCCTTTCGTGCGCGATTAACATCGGATTCCTCCTTTGTCGGAATGACAAAAGCCTTTCTTATATGGACTGTTGACAGCAGAATATGGACTTAATTCGGTCATTCTATCATTCAAAATTCAGGATTGAAAAATAGTATCTTTTGAAAGTGCCAAACCTGCCACTTTTCCGGGCTTCCTCAAGTGGCAAAACTTAGTCCATCTTGGAAACCGCCAGCAAATCCGGACATTCTTCCAGCAAATCCCGGTTGGTTTTTTTTAGCACCGGATGCACGAAATCCGGCGCGATTTCGGCCAGCGGAGCCAGCACAAAACGCCGTTCGGCCAGGCGTGCGTGCGGAACAACCAGCGTCGGACTTTCAATCAGCCAGTCGTTATAATACAAAATGTCAATGTCAATCAGGCGGGCCTCCCAGCGGATGCGGCGTTTGCGACCCAAGGATTTCTCAATTTCGTGAATTTGCGCTAACATTGCCATGGGTTCCAAGGCTGTTTCGGTTGCCAAAACTTGGTTCCGGTAATTTGGTTGTCCGGTCACGCCCCACGGTTCGGTTTCGTAAATGGAGGAAGCCGCCGTGACCAAGCCGATGGTTTGCGTAATCATGGCGGTGGCTTGCGAAAGGTTCAGGCTGCGGTTGCCCAAATTAGTGCCGAGCAGCAGGTAAGCGATATTGACCATTGATGTAAAAAACGGGTTGCACGGAAAACGGTTTGTGTAATTTCGGTGTTCAAGGCAGACAATCCCTTCGCCTTCGGAGGGAAGAGCCTCAAGTTTGAGGTTTTCAAAACATACTATTTTCAAAACTCCCCCTTCGGAGCAGGGGGGCTTTCATTCATCTCTCTATGCTGCAATTCCTCAAGTACACATTGGCGACCATTGTCGGGCTGGTTATTTTCCTGCTCCTGTCGTTTCTCATCCTGCTGGGCATCGGTGCCGCCTCGGGCGACAAGGTGACCGTAAAAAGCAATTCCGTGCTGAAACTCAAGTTTGACCGGCCCATCACGGAACGCAGCCGCGAAGACGACCCGTTTGCCGAGTTGGGCAGCGCATTCAACGGCACGCCAACGCCGGTGGGTCTGGTGCAGATTCGCGAGGCCATTGCCGAGGCCAAAAATGACGAAAATATCAAGGGAATTTACCTGGAGCCCGATCTTTCCATTGAAGGCGCGGGCTATCCGATACTGGAGGAAATCCGCGCGGCACTCGTGGATTTCAAGCAATCCAAGAAATTCATCGTAGCGTACAGTGAAATCTACACCGAAAAGAGCTTGTACTTGGCTTCCGTGGCCGACAAAATATACGTGAACCCGGAAGGCATCATCGAGTGGAACGGATTGTCGTCGGAAACGGTGTTTTTGAAAGGCACGCTGGCCAAGTTAGGCGTGAAACCCGAAATATTCAAGGTGGGCGACTATAAAAGTGCCATCGAGCCGTTCATCAGGCAGGACATGAGCGAGCCGAGCCGCGAGCAAACGCTGTCGTACCTGACTTCGATCAACAACCACCTGCTGCAAACCATCGGCGCGGCGCGGGGCATTGAAACCGGCCAACTGCGGCGGCTGGCCGATTCGCTGACCATCCGGCAGCCGGAAGACGCGCTGCGGGCCAAACTCGTGACCAACGTGGGCTATCAGGATGAGGTGGAATCGTTGCTGAAAAAGAACCTGAAACTGGAAGAAAAGAAAAAAATCGAATACATCTCATTGTCCAAATACCTGAAAGCCGAAAAAGACTCGGAATCGGGCAGTTCGGACAATAAGATTGCGGTTGTCATTGCCTCGGGCGATATAAATTCGGGCGACGGCGACGACCAGTCTATCGGCTCTGAGAGTTTTGTGAAAGCCCTGCGCAAAGCCCGCGACGATGAGAAAGTGAAAGCCGTGGTGCTGCGCATAAACTCGCCGGGCGGCAGTGCACTGGCCTCAGATGTGATGTGGCGCGAAATCCAACTGACCAAGAAGAAGAAGCCCGTGGTGGCCTCCATGTCCACGTACGCGGCATCGGGCGGCTACTACATGGCCATGGGCTGCGACAAGATTGTGGCGCACCCCACCACGCTCACCGGCTCCATTGGCATTTTCGCGCTGTGGTTTAATGTCAAGGAACTGCTCAACGACAAGCTCGGCGTGACCGTGGACGGAGCTAAAACCAATACCTACGCCGACTTTGGCGAACCCTCGCGTGAACTGACCGCCACCGAACGGCAGTGGTTCCAGAAACGCGTGGACCAAGGCTACGAATCTTTCACCAAGAAAGCCGCCGAAGGCCGGAAAATGACGCAGGACGACCTGAAAAAAATAGCGTCGGGCCGCGTGTGGAGCGGCGAGCAAGCCAAACAAAACGGCTTGGTGGACGAGTTGGGCGGCCTTACCGATGCCATAAAACTGGCCGGAAAACTGGCCAAACTCAAGGACAACGACTACCGCCTACGCTACCTGCCCGACCAGAAATCCACGATTGAGCAAATCTTCGGCGATGCCAGCGAAAATGCCCAGACCCAAGCCATGCAAAAGCAATTGGGTATGCTGGCTCCGTATGCCAAAGAGTTGCAAAAACTGCAAACCCTGCAAGGCGTGCAGGCCCGGATGCCATTTGAGATTCGGATAAAATAAATTGGAAATTTAAATTGCCTGCATCCACCGCCAAACCCGCAAACCTTTATAAAGCTTTGCGGGTTTGGTGTTTTTGAAAGATACTATTTTAGACCTCTGATTTCAAATGATTCTTTTGATTTAACTGACTGTTTGTTTTTCTGGAAAATCAGCACAATCATTTCAATCAGTGGAAATCAGTGGCTCAGACGCGGGTTTGACTCTTTTAAAAGATACTATTTTGCGGCGCGGGAGACGTTGCACTGCAACGTCTCTACCATTTCCGTGTCGTCAGAGAAATTGCCAAGCGACTTCGCTTCACTTAAAAAGCCGCCGCACAAGCCCTGAAAGGGCGTTATCTATCAACGCAGGGTATCGCCCCGCGCTACGACTTCTATAAAGCCATGCCATTCCGCATCCTGCTTCCTGTTGAAGCGCAACAGCCCATTGTCACCTTTTCCATATTTCAATTTCCGGTGCGCAAGCGGCTGTGGGCCTTGGGGCAGATGGGCCGTTCGGCATTGCTGGCCGCCAAACCCGCCGGACTGTCGTTCGGCAAGATGCTGGGCAGCGGCAGGGGCGGTTTCAGCATGGTTCCCGATTTCGCGCAGTACGCGTTGCTGGCCGTGTGGCAGTCGGTGGCGCAGGCCGGGCAGTTTTTCGAATCGGATTTGTTCCGGGATTACGCCGCACAAACCAACGAAACCTACACGCTGCAATTGCTGCCCATTCAGTCGCACGGGCAGTGGAACGGCGTGAACCCGTTTGCGGAAACCGCCAAGGTTGCGGCCACGCACCTGCCAGTTGTCGTGTTGACGCGCGCCACCATTCGCATGAACCGCCTGGTGGAGTTTTGGCGCAACGTGCCCAAGGCGCAGCAAGCCATCCGCAACTCCGAAGGCTTGCTGTTTTCAGTCGGCGTGGGCGAGTTGCCGCTGATCCAGCAGGCCACGGTAAGCATTTGGCAGGATGCGGAGGCGGTCAAAAAATTCGCCTACCAACAAACCTTCCACAAGGACATTGTGCAGATGACCCGCCAGCGCGATTGGTACAGCGAGGATTTATTCGCCCGTTTCGTGCCTGTAGCCACGCAGGGCACGTGCGGCGGTAAGGATGTGCTGGAAGCGTATTTTTGATGTTTGATCCACAAACCGTAGAGACGTTGCACCGCAACGTCTCCGTCCTACCCCCCCACCAGAATAGTATGTTTCAAAAAGCCCAAACCCGCCCACTTCCCAAACAGTAAACCCCAAACGCTTTCATTTCCCCACATGAATCAGCGCGTCGCCCGCGTTGATGACGGGCATATTGTTGATGCCGATAATGTAGCCGTCGTGCGGGCTTTTGATTGTCACCTGCGACTCGCCGTACGGATCGGTGATGGTGGCAAGCGGCTGGTTTTTAACCACTTTCGTGCCGTACGTCACAAACGGATTGAAAATACCCGAATCCTTGGTGCGCAGCCAAGTGGTGTCTTTCAGGGCAATCGGGATTTGCTTTTTCTCCGCCGATTCGCGCATTTGCAGGTGCTGCATCAGCCGCCGCACACCCGATTTGCCTTCCTCAATCGCCATCTCATCCAGCCGTAGCGATTCGCCGCCTTCAAACACCAGAATCGGTTTGCCCAGTTTCCAAGCCTCCTTGCGGAACGACTTGTCTATCAGGTCGGTATTGACCATGAACGGTGCGCCAAAAGCCGTTGCCAACTCTTTGGTTCCGGCATTTTCCATGGTGCAGCGGATTTGCGGGTAGTTCGTGATCCGGTCGCCGCCCGTGTGGAAATCCACGCCGTAATCCACGTGCGGCATGATTTCGCGCATCAGGATGTGCGCCAACCGGTTGGCCAGCGAGCCGTTGGCCGAGCCGGGAAAGCACCGGTTCAAGTCCTTGCCATCAGGCAGGGTGCGCGAATTGAAAATGAACCCGTACACATTGACCAGCGGAATCGCGATGACCATCCCGCTTTCGGGCATCAGCGAATCCTCGTTGATGAGCCGCCGCACCACCTCAATGCCGTTGATCTCATCGCCGTGGATGCCCGCCGAAAGTAGCAGGCTGGGACCGGGAGCGGTACCGCGAAACACGAAAACCGGCAGGTCAATGAGCGTGTGCGAAGGCAGCCGCGAAATGGGAATTTTGAGGTGAACTGCCTTGCCCGGCGGGATTAGGGTGTCGTGGATGTGTATTTCGGTCATTGTCAATAACGTAAAACGGTATGATAGCGACGGTCGTGGAATGATTTGAGCTTATGCCACGAATAATTGAACGCGCCGTTGGTAGGTTGCGCATCGGTAATAATCGTGGCTCGGCGGCAAGCCGTGCCACGATTATGTTTTACTCCGAAAGATACTTTTTCAACGCCGAAATCGTGCGGATGTTTAGTTGGCGGCTTTGGGCCTCACGCATCATCAGTGCGTAGGCATTGTTGAAGCCCAGCGGCTTTTGCCATTGCAAACCGTGTTTTGCCGCAAATTCCTGCGCAACGTATTGGTAAACAGCATCCCGGTTGCCTTGCAGCGAATCCAAAACTGAAGGCGGCGGTTGCAGGATTACCAGCAAGCCCGTGCCCGTATATTCGGGATAGAGGTCAATCGCGCCGGTGCGCAGCGCGTCGAAACAGATTTGCGTGCCGCCCAGCCCGGTCTTGGTGATGATTTTCAGATTGCTTTGGTTTTCAAGCAGTTGCTTCAGGATTTCGGCCAGGATATATTGTTCCGAAAAAACCTTGGAGCCGATGATGACCGTGCCGGAGGTTTGGCCTTTTTGAAAGATACTATTTTGGAACAACCCGCTTTTCACAAGAAATCCCCGCGCCACTTTTTCCGGCGGTTGCTGCCGGTAGTCCACTTGGTAATTTAGTTCGGTCATCACCGAATCATTGATTTTGCCCGCCAGCGCGTTCAGAATTGATTGGAGTTGCGGATGTTTTTGCAAGGTTTCGCGGCGCACCACCCACGCCGCCTGATAGGGTGGAAAGGCGCGTTTGTCGTCGTTGAGCACACGTAAACGATAAGCCTTGATGCGGCCATCGGTCGAGTAGCCGCTGATTACGTCCACATTCTTGCGGAAAATGGCCTGGTACATCAGCGACTGGTCGAGCAGCAATGTGCTGATTTTCAGGCCGTATGTTTTCACCAAGCCCGGATAGCCATCGGCACGGCCCGCAAATTCGTGGGCAAAACCGGCCAGCAGTTTGGTTTGCGAGGTTTGGGGAACCAGATACAGTGCCGACAAAAATAGTATCCCCGCCAAAGCCCAAACCCCCTTTTTAAATTCGGACTTCGGACTGCGACTTTTGGAAGTTTCTGTTGAGCGTTGAAGCCAACCCAGCAGCACATCTAATAGCACGGCCAGCAATGCCGCCGGAATCGCCCCGGCCAGAATCATGGTCGGGTTGTTCAGCGCAATGCCGCCAAAAATGAACTCGCCGAGGCCGCCCGCCGCCACGTAAGCCGCCAGCGTGGCCACACCCACATTAATCACCGTGGCCGTACGGATGCCCGCGAAAATGACGGGCATGGCCAGCGGCAATTCCACGCGCACCAGCATTTGCCAGCCGGTCATGCCCATGCCACGCGCCGCATCGGTCAGCACCGGGTTCACTTCGCGGATGCCCACGTACGTGTTACGGACAATGGGCAGCAATGCGTATAAAAAAAGTGCGAAAATGGCGGGCTTGGCCCCGATGCCCATCACCGGAATCAAAATGCCAAGCAGAGCGATGCTCGGCACGGTTTGCAGCACGCCCGTAAAGCCGATGACAACGGACGCGATTCGGGGTCGGCGGCTGATCCAGCAACCCAGCGGCAAGCCGATGAGCAGCGCAATGAGCAGCGAAAAAAACGTGAGCCCAATGTGCGTAAGCGTCTGCTGCAGGATTTTATCGGCTTGTTCGCGGAAAAATTGAAGCAGGTGGGTCAAATCCGGGCGGGTTTGGGGTTTTTGGAATGTGATTATTCTGTAGGGGTAACCCTTGCGGTTGCCCGATGGTCGGCAAGAAACAGGGCAACCGCAAGGGTTACCCCTACGGGTGGTGGTTTACATCAAAATTCGGCGTTTTGCGGGGTTCTCGGAAACGGAATCACGTCGCGGATGTTGGCCATGCCGGTCACGAAAAGCACCAGCCGCTCAAAACCCAAGCCGAAGCCTGCGTGCGGAGCCGAGCCGTAGAGTCGCGTTTCCAAGTACCACCAAAGGCTTTCCTCGTGGATGTCCATCTCGCGGATGCGGGCCAGCAGTTTGTCGTGGCGTTCTTCGCGCTGCGAGCCGCCGATGATTTCGCCAATGCCCGGAAACAGCACATCCATGGCACGCACGGTTTTGCCATCTTCGTCTTGGCGCATGTAAAACGCCTTGATTTCCTTCGGGTAGTTGGTCAGGATTACCGGCTTTTTGAAGTGTTTCTCCACCAGATACCGTTCGTGTTCCGATTGCAAATCAATGCCCCAGCCAACCGGATACTTGAATTGTCCTTTCTGGTTGGCCTTGGATTTGAGCAGGATTTCCACGGCTTCGGTGTAGGTGAGCCGCTCAAACGGATTGTCGGCCACGAAGCGCAGTTTTTCAAGCAGCGGCATCGGGCTGCGTTCCTCCTGCTTCTTGTTTTTGTCTTCTTCGACCAAGCGGTTTTCAAGAAATGCCAGGTCGTCGGCGCAATGTTCAATCGCGTAACGGATCACGTGTTTCACGAAGTCCTCGGCCAGGTTCATGTTGTCTTCCAAGTCGTAAAACGCCATTTCCGGCTCAATCATCCAGAATTCGGCCAAGTGGCGCGTGGTGTTCGAGTTTTCGGCGCGGAATGTCGGCCCGAACGTGTAGATTTTGGACAACGCCAACGCGCCGAGTTCGCCTTCCAGTTGGCCCGAAACGGTGAGGTTGGTAGCTTTGCCGAAAAAATCCTGTGCGTAGTCCACTTCGCCCGTTTCGGTGAGCGGCGGCTTGGCGGGGTCAAGCGTGGTGACGCGGAACATCTCGCCCGCGCCCTCAGCATCCGAGCCGGTGATGATGGGCGTGTGCAAACAGAAAAACCCATTGTCGTTGAAATACCGGTGCACCGCAAACGCCAGCGCGTGCCGGATGCGCAACACCGCGCCAAACGTGCGCGTGCGCGGACGCAAATGCGCAATCTCGCGCAGGAATTCCAGCGAATGCCGCTTGGCTTGCAGCGGGTATTTTTCGGGGTCGGCGGTGCCGTATATTTCAATGTGCATGGCTTGCAACTCGGCTTTCTGTCCGGCTCCCTGCGATTCGACTAACTTGCCCGTCACAGCCAGGCATGCTCCGGTGTGGATGCTTTTGAAAATCTCCTCGCCAAAATGCGCCGCATCGGCCACAATTTGCAAGTGATTGACGGTAGAGCCATCGTTGAGGGCAATGAAAACCACGTTTTTGCCTTCGCGTTTGGTTTGCACCCAGCCTTTCACGTGCGTTTCGGTGCCGTAAGCCGTGGACTGCAGCAGTTCCTTGATGATGTTTCGTCGGTTGAGCATGGGAATCGTCTTGTGATTTGAGGGCGCAAAGATTGGAATTTTTGCGCAGAAAATCCGCAGGGCCATCCTCCGCAGGGCTGCACTCTGCGTTGGCGGACTGCGCCCTTTCAAAGCTGGTTTTGGACAGGCGGGTTTGGGCTTTTTGAAAGATACTGTTTTGACTCCCCCTTCGGGGCTGGGGGGTTGTTTTTCTCAAAATGCAGCGCCGTGCGTCTGCCTGACCAGCAGCCGTGCCACGGGCTTGGCGGTGCGCAGCAGACGGACGGCCGCATCACTGAGCCACTCGTCGCCGAATAGTTTTTGCAGGTGGCGGCCCACCCACAACCGTTGCGCAAACGTGCGCTGCCAGTGCGCGGCGTAGGTTTGTTCCAACCGCTGCCGCGGCCAGTTTTCGCGGTGCGCCGAAATCAAGTGGCCGGACAGGATTTTGGCCGAGTGGATGGCCATGGCCATGCCGTTGCCACACAGCGGCGTGATGAGTCCGGCCGTGTCGCCCGACATGAGAATGTGGTTTTCGACGGGCTTTTTGGGGGCGAATGATATTTCGTTGATCACTTCCGGTTTGTCCAGCAAAAAATCGGCATTGTCGCGGATGGCGCGCAGAAAGGGGTTTTTGTACATCGTTTCGGCTTCCATTGCGTCAATTGTGCCGTGTTGTTTCAGGTTTTCGCGCGTGGTGAGGTAGCACAAATTGAATTTGCCATCCTCAATGGCATTGATGCCGCAGTAACCGTTTTTGAAGTTGTGCAGCGCAATCCGGTTATTTGGGAAATCGGTGCGGATGTGGTATTTCACACCGATGTAAGGCGACCGTTTGCCGATGAATTCGCGGTTCAGTTGCTTGTCCATTTTGCCGCGTTTGCCATACGCGCCAATCACAAAACGGGCTTGGTGCTGCGACTGGTCGGAAAGGGTGACCGTAAATGCATCATTTTCAAAAGCCGTTTCCTCCACGCCCTTGCCCGCGATGCCGGTGACTCCGGCGGCCAGCACCATTTGATACAACTCATAATCAAGCACGTAACGGCTGATGCCGAAGCCGCCCGAATCCAGCGGCATTTCCAAACACCGGCCGTTGGGAGCCGTTACCTGCAAATGATTGACCGAAGCCGCTCCCCAACCGTGCGGACGGATGCCCAGCGAATGCAAAAACGGCAGCGTTTCGTTGGAGATGTATTCGCCGCACACGCGGTGGAACGGATAGGTTTTTTTCTCCACCAGCATCACCCGCAGCCCCGCCCGCCCCAGCACAAGGGCATTGGTGAGTCCGGCCAAGCCACCGCCGATAATAATGACATCGTACATGAGAATATAAATCAAAAAAAGACGGGTTTGTTTTCGTCCGTCGGCGGTGAATGTACGGTAAAGTTGGCGGATTGGAATTTTGCACCGGCAGAATCACGCCGGATTTCGGTGGCAAAGGAAAAACCGGTATCTTTGGCACGGACGATTTCCGTTCCCATTAAACTGATGGTCAGCCACCCAACAACTTTCAATTCCATGAAAAATTTACTCGCGGTTCTGTTGCTGTCCGTTCTATCGGGCGTTTTCGGCCAGACATTTGCGCAGGAGGAAAAACCCGCCACCAAGATTTTCAATATGCTGAACAATGAAATCGGTTTCACGCCCGAACAAACGCCCAAGGCACAGTCGCTGGCGGGCGATTTCACGAAGCAATTCATTGATTTGGGCAAAAAGCAGATGATGGGAGCCTTGAAGCAAAAGGCGCAAGACGCGCTGTTCAGCAAGTTTACTGATGCGCTGGGCAAATTCATCACGCCCGCGCAACTGGCCAAGTTCAACGGCATCAAGAATACCGTGAAAACTGTGCTGACGGGGCTGAAGTAGGGGCTGCCCTTGCGGCTGCCCGGTCGCTCCGCAAAATAGTACCTTTCAAAAACCCAAAACCTGCGGTTTTGGCACAAGCTGAAGCGTGTGCTACCGCCAACTTTTCTATCACAAACCCCAGCCCGTTTATGTCCCTTTGGTATCAAGCCACCATCCGTTATCAGCAACCCGACGATAAGGGAAGAAACAAAGCCATCACCGAAACCTACCTGCTCGATGCCGTGTCGTATACCGATGCGGAGGCGCGGATTTACGATGCCGTTGCCAGCAATCTCGCCGATTTCCACTTGTCCAAACTGTCGCGGATGCGGCTCAACGACGTGTATTTTGTGGAGGAGGGAGCCGAAACGTGGTTCAAGCTGAAAGTGCTGTTCGTCACGTTTGACGAGAAGGCGCAGAAAGACAAAAAAACGCCCTGCAATATGCTCATCAACGCCGCCAACCCGCGCGAAGCCTACGACCTGCTGGCTGAACGGCTCGGAAAAGTGGTGGATTACGAGATTACGGATGTGAACATCACCAATATTCTGGAAGTGATTCCGTACGAGAAAGACGCTGCCGATCCGTTGAAAGGCGGCAATTTCCGCCCGATGGCCGAAGTGCAGGTAGAACAGGAAAACTGAAAATAGTATCTTTTAAAAGTAAAAAAGCCGCCCATGTTTTGCACACGGGCGGCTTTTTTGTAAATTTTTTATTTTTTCAATTCCAACCTCATTTCCAATAAGGCAGGTGCAAATCCTGCTTTGTGATAAGCTTTTTTAGCTGTGAGATTTTCATCATAAACTTCAAGCCTGATCTCCAGAATATTCCTATGTAGCGCCCACTTTTTTAATCCCTCCAAAATGGCCTGTATCACACCTTTACCTCTATAATCAGGCTTTACGTACATAAATCCCAAGTAAGCAAATTGTGTATACTTAACATAATCGATGGCTTCTCTGATTTGCGCATAACCCGAACCTGCCAACTCGCCGTTTATTTCTGCTACCAGAACTTCGGCGTTTTCAGCCTGAATTAATGCTTGAATATCATAGTAATGAAAGTAACTTTCTTTCAGCGTTGGGTCAAAAGGACGTTCGGCAGTGATTATTTCCTGCTCAAAGGCAAGTAATGTGGCTAAATCTGCGGTTTCGGCTTTTCTGATTTTCATGGTATTTGCGTTTTTCTATTAAGGCAGGGGTTTTGGTTTTTTCGAACATACTATTTTGATGAAGTTGTGCAATGCCGTCGCATTTTTTAAGTCCGACTCATGCCTTCTATTGCGCCGTGTAGCTGATGGTCAGGCTTTTGGTATCGCCATCATCGGTGCTGCTGGGTTGTTTGCTGGGGTCAATTTCAATTTGTTCGCCAGCGGTGAGGGCTTTCACGGGTTTTTCCCAACGCACCATGGGTTTCAGGTTTTCGGCTTTGTCACCGCGCAGCATTTCCACGATCAGCGTATCGTCTTCGTGGATGTAAAATGCGTCAGTGTACAGGTTTTCAATCAGTTTTTCCACCGGGATTAACTTGGACTCGTACAGGATTTTGTCTTTCGAGCGGATGCGCCACGCCACACTGCCCGATTCGGCTTTCTTGAGCCGGATGCTGGCAATATTGACCGATACAAAACGCAGTTTGGCACGGTCAATGACAAATTGCAGCGAGCCGATGCTTTCGCCCACCGGTACTCTGTTGGTGCCATCCGAAACATAAGCTGAGATGCGGAACGGCAGCGGCTTTTCCTCGATTTTGTTGAGCGATGTATAAGGCAGAAACAGCCGGACGACACTTTTGGGTTGCGTCAGCTCATAAGCGACACTGGTTTTGGCATTCGGGTTGATGCGTTTCACGGCATGGTCTGTTAAAGTCATGCGGCGCAACAATTCAATCGCTTTGCCGTCCTTGCCACCTTCCACGATTTCCAAGTATTTCTGTTCCGTTGCCTCAAAATACAGTGTTGGCAGTGTGTAGGGAAGCGAAACCGTTGCGCCGTTCACGCCGCCCACCAGCGTGTCTTTCAGTTTCAACGCCACCGGCAGCACCGCCTCGCGGATGGTCTGGATTGTGAGGTCGGTGGTGGTTTCCTTGCGGGCCACCACGTACGGGTTGTTGCCCAAGTGTATTTGCAGCGAAAACCGTTTGGACGGCTGTTTGCGCACATCCGGGTCTTGCAGCAAAATCTGGTAGGCCGGGTAAAACACTGTCAGTTTGCCGCCAGTGGCATTTTTATCCAGATAC
>JAYWIH010000199.1:0-26917 GCA_043789005.1 Sphingobacteriales bacterium | reverse complement strand
CGGTCATGATCACATTTATCGAAATGTTCGCCTTGGGGTCTTTGCCCGGCCAACTGAAACCGCCCCAGTCATTGTTGCTGCCCGTCAGCGAGCTTGATGCCTTGCTAACCGAGGCGAAATGGCCTGTGCCGAGCAAATCCTGTTTCAGGGCGGCGTAGTTTTGGGCAAGGTCGTTGCTGGACTGGATGGAAATCAGGTTGTTGGGGTCGTAGCCGATGGAACGGCTCTTGGCGTGTTGGATTTGCTGGAAGACGATGAACGTGCTGATAATCAGGCCGATGGAAATGGTGAACTGCGAAACCACCAAGATTTTGCGGAACGCCGAAGCCCCCTTGCCCTGCTGCAACGTGCCTTTCAATACTTTTACCGGGGCAAACGAAGACAGGTAAAAAGCCGGATAGCTGCCCGCCACCAAACCCGTGAACAGCAAAACCCCGAAGGCGAAAAGCAGCAAGGTGGCATCGGTGAAACGGAAAGTGACGTGTTCAAAATCCAAGTCTTTCAACACCGGCAGCAACAGCCGCATCAGCACCAGCGACAGCCCGAAGGCCAGCAGCGTGGTCAGCAGCGACTCGCTCAAAAACTGCCCGATAAGCTGCCCGCGCTGCGAACCCACCACCTTGCGGATGCCCACTTCCTTGGCGCGTTTCTCGCTGCGGGCGGTACTCAGGTTCATGAAATTGATGCAGGCAATGAGCAGCACGAAAATGCCGATGATGCCGAACAGCCGCACGTAGTCAATCTTGCCGCCCACGTTTGCCCAATCCTTGAACTGGTCGCGCAGGTGCCAGTCGCGCATCGGAAACAGGAACAGGGTCTGGTCGGTAATCCGCTTGTCTTTGGTGATGAGCAGGTTCTTGATCTTGGCCGAAAATGCTTCGGGCGTGGTTCCTTCCTTGAGTTCCACCACAGTCCTGAGAAAGTTATTTCCCCAACTGGCTGCGTTCTCCTTCCGCCAAGACTCGTTCTGCATCAGGAACTCGTAGGGAGCCAGAAACTCAAACCCGATGGTCGAGTTTTTGGGTACGTCCTTGGCAATGGCCGTCACCTGCACATTGTACCGGTTGTCTATGCGCACCACTTTGCCCATTGGCTCCGCATTGCCGAACAGGGCTTTTGCCAGCGATTCGGTCAGGATAATTGAATTGGGTTCTTTGAGTGCCGTTTCAACGTTTCCTTTCACCAGCGGGAAAGTGAACATTTTCAGGAAATCCGGATCCACAAACGTCCCGTTTTTCTGGAACTTGGTATTGCCCGCCATGATGCCGTGCATATTTTCCCAATCCATCCGCGACACCCTTTTCACATCGGGCCAGTTGGTTCTGAGTTCTCCGGACAAGGGCAGCATTCCGGCAATGTTCGTTCCTTTGATGTTGTTGAACAGTGTGTGCCTTTCCACAACCGCCAAGCGACCGGCATTTTCGTGGAACGTGTCAAAACTCAGCTCATACCGCACCCACAAGCCGATGAGCATGGCAAAAGTCATCCCGATGGCCAGCCCGAAGATATTGATGAACGACAGAACCTTGTTTCTCAACAAGTTCCGCCAAGCGATTTTCAAATAATTGCGCAGCATGGTTTTTGGTGGTTAGAAGTGGTAGGTTTGGTGTTTTTAAAAGATACTGTTTCGGGTGGACGGTTCGGGTAGAGACGTTGCACCGCAACGTCTCCGGCGGCAATATCTTTGTTTCCAGTATGCGGGCATTATCTGGTGTTGCACCGCCGCAGACCTTGCGCCGCAGACGTTGCACTGCAACGTCTCTACCGGATAGGCGGCCCGTCAACAAAATTTGTGGTACACAGACCTTGATGATTTATCATTTGCAATGATGGTGGGATGGACGGGTTTGGCGTTTTCAAAACATACTATTTTGAATTCCGCACTCCGCCTTCCCCAATCCGCCTTCCGGTTCAGTCGCCTTTGCGCTGCACCTCGCCGCTGCCCGATACATTTTTCACCAAGTTCGGACTGCCTTTGTAGGTCACGTTGCCGCTGCCGGTCAGTTGAACGGTCAAAGCGTTGGCACACTGGATGCTGGCATTGCCGCTGCCGCTGAGTTTTACCTGTGCGGTTTCGGCGGCAAAACCGGCGGCGTTCAGGTTGCCGCTGCCTTGCAGCGTCAAGGTGAAGGATTGCGTCTGGCCCGCCAGCGACACATTGCCCGATCCATTCTGCTCCATTTGCAACTCTTTGGTTTTCAGCGGCAAAACCACATTGCCCGACCCGCTGTTGCCGAACACCAGCGCGGGTGTTTCAATGGTTTTTTCGGCGGTGATGTTGCCGCTGCCGTTGTTTTCCAACTCGCTAAGCATGGTTACCGGCACATACACATTGATGTTGTTTTTGGTGTTGAACCAACCATTGCCTTTGTTTTTGACGGTCAATACGCCATCCCGGCTGGTGATTTCAATGAGCGGGACAATGTTGTCATCGGCCTCGATAATCACGAGAGGCGTTTTGCCGGCATCGGTCAGGTACAGGTTGGCACTGGACAAGTTGCGGAGTTTGTGAAAACCGGCAATGGAAATTTCCTTGCGGATTACGCGGCCACTGCCCATGATTTTGGATTGTGCCCAAACCGGCATCGCTGACAGAGAACACAGCAAAAACAGCAGGGACGCATTCAAATAAAGTTTCATGACTGAGGCGGGTTTGGGTGTTTTAAAAGCTGAAAGCCCCGTCTTTAGCGGGGATACTATTTTAATCCGGGTTGTCCGGCCATTGTGCAACTGCAAGCGATGTGCCATAAAGTTAACCCATTGATAATCTGTATATTACAAAAAAAGCGAAACCGCCAAGTGTCCGAAAACGGACACTTGCGTCCGTTTTCGGACACTTGGCAAAGTGTGACGAACTTGGGTTTTTAAACTTGTGGGCTTTTTGGTGTTGCCAGCGGGAGCCATTTTTCAAGGGTGCGGATTGCTTGGCGCAGCCGCTCAGGTTCGCTGCCCGAAATCTCTTGGAAAGGCAGTTTCCGGCTTGTCAGTTCGGTTTTGAACCGCTGGTGCATGGCTTCGCGGTCATCGGGCCGGTCGCGGATGCCGTCGGGTTGCCACGGCAGGTCAATGTTGGTAAGCAGGTAAAAATCGGCGTAATGCGCGGGCAGTTCGCGCAGCAGCCACGCCGGGGTTTTGCCGTAATACGCCTCACTGTACACCTTGGTTTCCAGCACGTCCGTATCGCAGATGAGCAGGTTTGGGCTTTTTGAAATATACTGTTTTTCCAGCCGCAACTGTCCTTTAGCAATCGGCGTGACATCGCGGAAAGTCAATGCGCGGTGGTGTTTTTCTTGGTAGATGCGCGAATATTCCGGTACCCAAATGGTTCGGTAATGCGCCGCCAATTGCGCGGCCAGCGTGGTCTTGCCCGTGGACTCGGAACCGAAAAGCGTGATTTTGAGCATCCTGCGCTGGTGATGGCCTGCCTTAACTCCGAAGCCCGCCTGCCGGACGGACAGGGAAAAGGCTTTTGGAAAGGCGGGTTTGGCTTTTACAAAAGGTACTATTTTTTTGCTCCCTCTCCTTCGGGGAGGGCTGGGGTGGGGCTCTTGAACCGCCGCCAAACCGCCTCGTTCACTTGCGGATTCGTTTCAATCTCCAATAATTTTGCCCCACCTTCCGGCCCGAAGAATCCGGGTAGCAGTTGCGCCAGTTGTTCACGCGTGTGGCAGTGCGAGTAGTGCAATCCGAAATCCTTGGCCGTGTTTTCGGCGGTTTGGCGTTGGCGCGTCTCAAAAAATTCCGCCAGTTCGGGTTGGGCTGCCGGGCCGTCAATGAGCCGGAAAATTCCGCCGCCGTGGTTGTTCAGTACAACAATGCGCAGGTTTGACGGCAAGTAATTGTGCCACAACCCGTTGCGGTCATACAGAAAGGCCATGTCGCCCGTAATCAAAGTGACTGTTTTGTTCGTCATCCAAGCCGCGCCAACGGCGGTGCTGGTGCAGCCGTCAATGCCGCTGGTGCCCCGGTTGGCACACAATTCAACGGTCTGGAAAGGCTCCAGACCCATCAGGTTGGCATAGCGGATAGGCATACTGTTGGCCACGTGCAGCACACTGTTTTCGGGCAGCAATGCCATTACTTCGCGCACCGCCTCAAACTCCGAGAAATCCGCACCGGCAAACGTGTTTTTCAGCCGAAGGCGGGCTTGTTGCTCTTGGGTGCGCCACAAGGCGGCGTATTGGCTGTTGGTGTCGGTGTCGTCTTCCTGCAAAAACGACTCATAATCAAGGTCTCCGAACAGGGTTTTGAAAAAATACAGCGGCGACACCGGAATAATGTCCGTCAGCGTCTGGAACGGATCGGCAACGTTGCCAGCAGGCTGGATATGCCAGTGGACGGCGGGTTTGAAGTTGCGCAAAAACGATTTCAGGTTCTTGGAAATCACCGAATTGCCAAACGTTACCAGCAAATCGGGCTGCAAGTGTTGGAGCAGATTTTCATCCTTTTGCATCAGCACCGCATCCGCCAGCCGGATGGTTTCGGGATTGTTGTGCAGGTTGGACAAAATATCGCCCACCACCGGAATTTCCATTTCCTCCTGCATCTGCCGCAAGATTCCGGCCAGTTCCGGTTGGTGCGTATTTTGCCCGGCTACTACCAGTTTGCGCGGGCTGTCTTCCCATATTTCCCTGATTTCCACCCATTTGTCGGGTGATAAAATACTTTCCGACGGCCAGCGACGGATGGGTTTCAGGTTTTCCGGGGATACTATTTTCTCGCCGATTGCCGGGTAAAACGGCTCGCGGAACGGCACGTTGATGTGAACCGGCCCGCACGGGAAAGTCTGGCTCAGGTTGATGGCCTCGCTCACCGTACGGTCAATGAACCACACCGCGTCGGGATGCGCCACATCGGCGGGCAGTTCGTAGCTTGCTTTCACGTGTTTGCCGTATATTTCGCGCTGGTTCAGCGTCTGCCCGTCCTGCTGCTCCAGCCATTCGGGCGGCCGGTCTGCCGTGAGGATCAGTAGCGGAATTTGCTGGTAATAGGCTTCGGCCACGGCCGGGGCGTAGTTCAAAACCGCCGTGCCCGATGTGCAGACCAAGCCGACTGTGTGTTTGCTCATTTGCGCCATGCCCAAAGCCGCAAATGCCGCCGCCCGTTCGTCGGGCACGATGCGGGTACGGATGCCCGGATGCCGCGCCAAGGCCAGCGTGAGCGGTGCGGAACGCGAGCCGGGTGAGATGACAAACTGGCTGACAGCCTTGCGGACGCAGATTTCAACCAGGCGGATGGCGGATTCGGGCAGGGGCAAGTGCTGAATGATTGAATGACTGAATAACCCGATGGCTGCAATGGCTTTTCGGCCGGGCGTTTCTGCCCAAAAATAACGGTAAAAACTGCCGTTTCGGAAAAAATGTTGCCGGAAAAACGTATTTTTACAATTATTCAAACGGAAAAACCATGCAAACAATAACCCAACCGCCGCTGGTATATCCTTCTTCCGACGGAAAACCCATGGCCGACAATACCAAGCAATTCAATTGGATTACGCTTATCAAGGGCAATCTGGAGATTTTGTACGCCCAAGACCCCGGCGTGTTTGTGGCCGGAGACTTGCTTTGGTATCCGGTGGAAGGCCAGCCGAAAATTGCCGCCGCCCCGGATGTGATGGTGGTGTTTGGCAGGCCGCGCGGCGACCGCAAATCGTATATCCAGCACCAAGAAAACGGCATTGCCCCGCAAGTGGTTTTCGAGATATTGTCGGATGCCAACACGCCGATGGAAATGCTGCGCAAAACCAACTTCTACTCGGTACACGGCGTGGAGGAATACTACGTGTATGACCCCGACCGCAACGACTTAGAAGTGTATCTGCGGCGTGGCGACACGCTGGCAATGGTGGATCCGTTGGTGTTCCCGTTCGTGAGTCCGCACACGCAAATCAGCTTTGACACGTGGGACGGCGAACTTGCCATCTGGCATCCGAACGGACGCAAATTCGAGTCGCTCATGGAAACCACCCAACGTGCCGAAGCAGCCGAGGAACGCGCCGAAATTGCTGAGGAACGCGCTGAAACCGCTGGAAGGCAAGCCCAACGGCTGGCCGAAAAACTCCGCGAACTCGGCATTGACCCGGACTCAATCTCGAATGAGTAAATGATAAAATGACACGATAATTTTAGATTCTTGAGGCGCATTTAAAATGGGCTTCATTTTATCATTCACTCATTCTGTCATTACAAAATTCATCATTGCTGACATGGCCAACCGCATCATTCAATTGTTCGAGCAGAAAAAGCACGATATCCTCAACGTTTATTTCACGGCGGGTTTCCCTAATTTGGAAGATACTATTTTGATAACCCATGCCTTGGCCAATGCCGGGGCAGACATCATTGAAATCGGGATGCCGTATTCCGATCCGGTGGCCGACGGGCCGACAATCCAGCACAGCAACGACCGGGCCTTGGAAAACGGCATGACGATCAAACTGCTTTTCGAGCAACTGGCCGGTGTGCGGGAAAAGACCCAAATCCCGATTCTGCTCATGGGCTACCTGAATCCGGTGGTGCAGTTTGGCTTGGAGAACTTCTGCCGCAAATGCCGGGAAACCGGGGTTGACGGCGTGATCCTGCCCGACCTGCCGATGTATGAATACCAAGAAAGCTACAAGGCGACGTTTGAAAAATACGGCCTGCTCAACATTTTCCTCATCACACCGCAAACTTCCGATGAACGCATCCGGCAGATTGACAGCGTGTCGCAAGGGTTCATTTACATGGTTTCGTCGGCCAGCGTTACGGGATCCACCGGCGGCATCGGCGATGCGCAAACCGCTTATTTCCAACGCATTAAAAGCATGAACCTGCGGAACCCGACACTGATTGGCTTCGGCATTTCCGACCGTGATTCATTCAATAAAGCCTGCCAGTATGCCAACGGCGCGATTATCGGCAGCGCGTTCATCAAGCAGCTTGCGCAAAGTCCGGATTTAGCGGCCGGCATTTCAGAATTCGTGCAGGGTGTGAAAGGCACGGGAGCCGTGGCCTGACTTGCGGCCCAGCCACCGCCGGACCGCGTGAAAATAGTATCTTTTGGAAAGGCCAAACCCGTCTTTTTGCCTGTTGGCAATTGCACCGGATGTCTGTTTGGAAACGTAAAATCCTGCGGATTTCGCACAAGCCACTGCGTATGCCGACACGATTTTCATCAACAAGACTGTAAAATCATGCGTCAGGAATATGAAAAGTACACCGCCGAGGATTTTGAAGTCTGGCGGATATTGTTTGAGCGGCAAATCCAAGGACTGCCCGGTGCCGCCACGCACGAATACCTGAAGGGAATTGCGAAAGTCGGTTTCACGGCTGGCCGCATCCCGGATTTCGACGAAGTGAATACCCTGTTGCGCCAGCACACGGGCTGGCAAATCCACGTGGTGGCCGGACTGATTCCGAACCGCGATTTCTTTGAACTGATGCAGAACCGCTTCTTTCCGTCCAGCACTTGGCTGCGCCGCAAAGACCAGTTGGATTATCTGGAAGAGCCGGATATGTTTCACGATGTGTTTGGCCACGTGCCGCTGCTCACCAACCAGCCGATCTGCAATTTCCTGGCTGATTTGAGCCGCATTGCCTTGAAATTCATTGACAATCCGCACGCCATTGAACTGATTTCGCGCCTGTATTGGTACACCATCGAATTCGGCCTGATCCGCGAAAACGGTGCGTTGCGCATTTATGGCGCGGGCATTTTGTCATCCAAAGGCGAAACGCATTACTCACTACAGAGCGATGTGCCGCAACGCGTACCGTACAATGTGCGCGAAATTGCCGCCACGCCGTACATCAAGGAGCATTTTCAGGAAAAGTACTTTGTCATTGATTCGTATGATCAGCTCTATGCATCAGTACACGAGATAGAAGCAGTGATTGCCGAATCAAAATTAATCCTGAATGATAACGCGGGAGAATGAGCAAATGGAAAATGCGGATTTTGACATGAAGAACTGAAAACCCTGTTCATCCTGAAACCATGTTTTGAAAATAGTATCTTTCCAAAAGGCAAAACCCGTTTGACTGAAGATGCAGGCGAATTTTTTAATCCGAAATTATTCATGACTGTCGCACTCATTAAATACAACGCCGGAAACGTACAGTCGGTCATGTACGCGCTGCAACGGCTGGGCATCGAGCCGGTCTATACCGACGACGAGGAAACGCTGCGCAAGGCCGACAAAGTGATTTTCCCCGGTGTGGGCGAGGCCAGATCCACAATGAAATACCTGCGTGCCACGGGTTTGGACAGGATTATCCCGACGCTGAAACAGCCGTTTCTGGGCACTTGCATCGGTATGCAACTCATGTGCCGCCATTCGGAAGAAAACGACACGGCGTGCCTCGGCATTTTCGACATTGACGTGAAACGCTTCCAATCAAGCACGCACAAGGTGCCGCACGTGGGCTGGAACACACTTTCGGGTTTCAGCGATCCGCTCTTGGCGGGCATTCCCGACCAAGCGTATGTGTATTACGTACACAGCTACTACGCCGAACTCGGCCCGTACACCCTTGCGCAAACCGACTACGCGCAGCCGTTCAGCGCGGTCTTGCGGAAGGATAATTTCTACGCCGCCCAGTTCCACGCCGAAATCAGCGGCAAGGTTGGCTCGCGGATGCTGGCGAATTTTTTGGGGCTCGATTGACGCGGCGTGGTTCTGTTGGAAACGCTCAAAAAACGCTGCCAATAACCCCCAAAGCCCTGTAAAGCAGCCATGTAACCGTGTCCACGTGTCCCTTTTCCGGCAAAACAAAATAGTATCTTTCAGAAAGCCCAAACCTCTGCGGCCAATACCGTTGCGCAAGCACCCGCCCCGTGCAAAAGCCCCTACCCGTCCGTCTGGCAGGCTTCGGGGAATGCGCTGTTTTTTGCGCCGCTTTTCCTATATTTGTTCGGAACCAATTTCTGATGGACATGGTAAACGCGGCAACTGACACAAGCCACTATTCGGTCGGGGAATATTTTGAACTTGAAGAATACAGCGAAGTCCGCCACGAATTCTACCACGGCGAACTGTTCCGTATGGACGGCACGACCATGCGCCACAACCGGATTATTGACCGAATCAAAGATGTGGTACGGGCTGTTTTTGAACCCCAAGGCTGCCTTGTGGTTTCCGAAACCGTTCGTCTGGAAGTGGTGAAAGACAAATATTATTCGTATCCAGATATTGCTTTTTCCTGTGACAATTCAAATCACGATAACGAAGTAACAATCCGGTATCCGAGCCTGATTGTGGAAGTGCTGTCAGAATCCACTGCCGCCAACGACCGGGGATTCAAGTGGCACCATTACAAAAACATTTCATCGTTGCAGCATTATCTGTTGGTTTCGCAACACGAATGTCTGGCTGAACTGTACAGCCGCACTGAAAAGCCGGAAATATGGTTCTACCAGTCGTTTGCGCAACTGAGCGATGTGGTTGATTTCAAGCATCTCGGCTTTCAACTGCCGGTTGCAAAAATCTACGACGGCATTTCCTTCGGGTTGGAAACTGTTGGAACCTCTATTGAGGAATGATTGAAATAATTCCGCTGACTTACTTTCACTGAAAACAAATAAACAGTTAAACCACCGGAATGACTGTAAATCAGCGGTCAAAAATAGTATCTTTTAAAAACCCCAAACCTCCCATAACCAAACAAACATGAAGAAAGTATTTGTACTGCTGGCCTTACTGACGGGCAGCGTTGCGGTGGCGCAACGCTTTGAGGAAAACCGCTCTAAATTCGAGCAATTGGGTTCGGTGTTGCCCACGCCCAACACGTACCGCACGGCCTCGGGTGCGCCGGGCCACGACTACTGGCAGCAACGCGCCGACTACGATATGCAGGTAGAGTTGAACGACGAAAAACAACAGGTGACCGGCACGGAAACAATCACGTACCATAACAACTCGCCCGACGAACTGGGATACTTGTGGCTGCAACTGGAACAGAACATCTTTGACAAGAACTCGGCGGGCAACCTGACCGACAACCAGAAAATAGAAGACAAACTGACACTTGGCCAGATGGATTTCATGATTCCCGAGCAGTTTGACGGTGGCTACAAGATAAAATACGTGAAAGACAAGGCCGGCAACCC
This sequence comes from Sphingobacteriales bacterium, assembly GCA_043789005.1. Classification (GTDB taxonomy): domain Bacteria; phylum Bacteroidota; class Bacteroidia; order Cytophagales; family 172606-1; genus Xanthocytophaga. The sequence goes on along the minus strand of JAYWIH010000199.1, from coordinate 16,828 downwards.
GCTGAAATACACCGTAAACGGCACCATGATGCGCGTGGAACTTCCCCGCGCCATGAAAACCAAAACCTCGTTCAGCTTTGCTATTGGTTGGAGTTATAATGTGCAGGACCACAACAAGTTTGCCGGGCTGCCGGGCAACGGACGCATGGGATACGAGTTTTTTCCAAAAGACGGCAATTACCTGTACGAAATCGCGCAGTTTTTCCCGCGCATGGCCGTCTATGACGATGTGTACGGCTGGCAGCACAAGCAGTTTCTGGGCAACGGCGAGTTCACGCTTCCGTTCGGCAATTATAAGGTCGCCATCACCGTGCCCGCCGACCACGTTTTGGGTGCCACGGGAACCCTGCAAAATCCCGGCGAAGTGCTGACTGCCACGCAACAATCGCGGTTGGCAAAAGCGAAAAACGCCAAAAGTCCGGTGGTGGTGGTGACGCAGGAGGAAGCCGCCGAAAATGAAAAGGACAAATCGAAAACCAAGAAAACGTGGCGTTTTGCGGCCCAAAACGTGCGCGATTTCGCGTTTGCCACCTCGCGCAAGTTCATCTGGGATGCCATGCAGATCATGGAGGGCGGCAAGCCAGTGATGTGCATGAGTTATTACCCGAAAGAGGGCAATCCGCTGTGGGGACAGTATTCCACGCAAGCCGTGGCGCACACCATCCGTACGTATTCCAAGCGCACGGTTTCGTATCCGTATCCGGTGGCCATTTCGGTTCACGGGCCGGTGGGCGGCATGGAATACCCGATGATTTGCTTCAATGGCTACCGCCCCGAAACGGACGGAACCTACTCCGAACGAACCAAATACGGCCTGATTTCGGTGATTATCCACGAAGTGGGACATAATTTCTTCCCGATGATCATCAACTCGGACGAGCGGCAGTGGACTTGGATGGACGAAGGGCTGAACACGTTCTGCCAGTATTTGTCGGAGCAGGAATGGCAGCGCGACTACCCGAGCGGACGGGGCGAACCGTTCAAAATCGTGCCGTACATGAGCATGGACCAGTCGCGCCTGGAGCCGATTATGACCAACTCCGAGCAGGTGAGCCAGTTGGGCAACAATGCCTACGCCAAACCGTCCACGGCACTCAATATCTTGCGCGAGACGATTCTGGGGCGCGATTTGTTTGACTACGCATTCAAGGAGTATGCCCGCCGCTGGGCGTTCAAGAGTCCGCAGCCCGCCGACTTTTTCCGCACCATGGAAGATGCCTCGGGCGTGGACCTGGACTGGTTCTGGCGCGGCTGGTTTTATGGCACCGACCCGGTGGAAATGTCGCTGGCCGAGGTGAAGCATTACAACATCAATTCGCAAAACCCCGAAAAGGAAAACCCGGTGACCAAAGCCGCCGAAACGCCCAAAACCATCAGCCGGATGCGCAATGAAAAGGATATTCCCAAAACGCTGGTGGAGGAAAACCCGGAACTGAAGGATTTCTACAATTCGTACGACAAATACGCCGTAACGCCGCAAAACAAGGCGCGTTTTGAGCAGTACACGGCTTCGCTGAGCGATGAGGAGAAGAAAATGGTGGATTCGGGCGGTAACTTCTACGCGATAAAATTCAAGAACAACGGCGGCCTGGTGATGCCGGTCATTCTGAAAATGGATTTCGAGGACGGTACCGAGCAGGTTGTCCGCATTCCGGCAGAAGTGTGGCGCACCAACAACGCCGAAGCCAACAAGGTGATCCACACGCCCAAAAAAGTGGTGCAGTTCACGCTGGATCCGTACTTGGAAACGGCGGATATCAACACCGACAACAATTCTTTCCCCGCCAAACCGGCCCAAAACCGCTTCCAGTTGTTCAAGCAGCAAACCCAGCATCCGCCCAACCCCATGCAGCAACCATCGCAGCAAGGCGGCCAGCCGGGCAACCGGTAAAGGCGTTTGGCGTTATAATAAACCCGTGGGGTTTCAAAAACCTCACGGGTTTGGTGTTTTTAGGGAGTGAAAATCAATCACGCAAAATTGTAAGGATAGTCAATTTCCATTAAATCTTCTTGCAGCATCTGCCAGTCTTCAAGTTCATCCACCAAGGACAAAACCATTTTTTTTGTCAGAACATCTCCACTGTAGATTTCTTTCACTATGTCAAGTGGAATTCCATTTTCCGCATAACTTCCTTCAAAATATCCGGTTGCCCATTCGAGGTATGTTTGAGGATTTCCATCAAAAATAGCCAGCATTTTTTCTGAATTATTTTTGTGGCTTTTGCTTCGGCCTGTCTGCCATTGCTCGCTTTCTGTCGTCCATAAACAAAAAGTTGTTCCTATGGATTTGACAGGTTCGCCAAAAATAAACTCATTAAAAATCAGGGGCATATTTTCCGTCAGGTATTTCTTGGATGGTTGACGGTACTGGTGGGCAAAACCGTTGATGACGCAACCATCTTCACGAAATAAAATCAGCATTTGGTCGCCTTGTCCGTTCCTCATTTCAAAAAATTCCTCTTTTTCCGTCCATTTGGAATTGAATGAATAATACCTGTATTCCCATTCCTGTGAGATAATAGCATCCAATACCGCAATCGCCTTGCATATTTTGCGTAAAGATTGCCTGTCAGGCAATGAATTGAGATTTTGTGTTGAGATCATGAATTAAATCTTTTAAAAGTTTTCACAAGCTATTGTAATAGGAATTAGCGTTGGTGATTCTTTACGCTACTCATTTTTCATTCACTCATCCTGTCATTCAAAAATCAACATTGGAAAACAGTATCGTTGAAATAGCCCAAACCCGTCCATTTGCAAGCCCACTGCTTTTTCCATTTAACGAATGGAAGGATACGCGACCACGGTTACCAACGGCAGCGCAATGTGTTTCCGGCTTTTCGCATTCCAAGAAACTATCCGGTTCAATGTGTTTTCAAAATGCACATTGTCAATTTCGGATTTCTGGTTGCAACCGTCAGGCCAGTATTGTCGTCTGAACAATATGGGAGCCAAGAACACGGTGCTCATCTTCCGATTTCTCTGTGGCGGCACTTGCCAGTAATCGTCGGTATTACCGATAAGTTTTTCAAGTGTGTGCCGGTCGGTGTCTGGTATGCCGCCCTCCACAGCAATGTCATTTACTTTTCCGTTGGCAGTAACCGAAAAACTAACCGCCACCAGCACCATTCCGCTTCCGCAGTCTTCCAGGAACTGCCTTGGATAACGGAGGTTTTTGGATAGGTACTTAGACAGGTCCATGTCCATTTCAGAACCGGTTGCTTTTGTGCTTGTGCCAATGATACGGCAAGCACGAAGAGAATCACCAAGGAAAATGCGAATCGTTTCATAGAGTATGCCGTCTGTTTGTGATTGATTACGAGGATTTAAATCTATTGCAAGATTCCTGTTTTACTATTACCGGGACAGGAGTCCCGGAACATGGGCGGCCCGAGGTGGGAACCTCGCGCCAGTTTGTCTTTTACCCACCCATTCGATCATTCAAAACTCAACATTGAAAAACAGTATCTTTTGAAAACCCCAAACCCGCCTCCCACTTCAACCCCTCTTCACCACCGTAGCCGAAGCTTGCGCCACCGGATAGAGCACAATGTCGGCCAGCACCACGTGGGGCGGGCGGGTGAGCACAAACGCAATGGTGTCGGCAATGTCGTCGGCGGTGAGTGGTTGCAGGCCTTTGTACACACTGTCGGCGCGTTGCTCGTCGCCCTTGAAGCGCACTTTTGAAAATTCGGTGTCCACCATGCCCGGATGGATGCCCGTGACCTTGATGCCATGCGGGTTCAAATCAAGCCGCATACCGTCGGTAATGGCTTGCACGGCGGCTTTGGAGGCGCAATACACGTTGCCGTTGGGGTAGGTTTCCTTGCCCGCAATCGAGCCGAGGTTCACAATGTGTCCGCTTTGGCGCGCTACCATGCCCGGCATCACGGCCTTAGATACGTAAAGCAAGCCCTTCACATTGCTGTCGAGCATGGCATCCCAGTCGTCGGGGTCGCCCTCTTGGATGGGAGCCAAGCCGTGCGCATTTCCGGCGTTATTTACCAGACAGTCAATGGCTTGCCATTCGACGGGCAATGACCCGATGGCGGCTTCCACGGCTTTGCGGTCGCGCACATCAAATGTGAGCAAACGGACTTTCACGTTTCCGGCGGACTTGTCCGACGAAGCGGATACTATTTTTTCCAGTTCGGCCAGCCGTTCGGCGCGGCGGCCGCACAAAATCAGGTCGAAACCTTCGTGTGCCAGCCGGACTGCCGTGGCCCAGCCGATGCCAGAAGTGGCTCCGGTAATGAGTGCTATCTTGGACATATTCTGTAGATTATAAGTGATAAATGGAGCGGCTATTTGCTTTTGTGCGCGGCGCAAAGATATTTGTAAATTGCAGAAGGGAGGCAGGGTTGAATGGCTAAATGGTTGAATGGCTGTAAAAATCCGTTTCAGTTCGTGATTGCCTGGCGTTTCACTTCCGCTGTCCTCTTGAAAGGAACTTGTGACAAACCGGGCCGCGCCTGAAAGCCGTCGGACTTGTCACAGGATTCTTCCGGAAGGACAAAATCCGGTTTAAAAACAGTATGTTCCGCAAAGCCCAAACCCACCCCACCCTTAAAAGCTATCCAGCAATTCAACTGCCGACAACCATTTAACCATCCAATATATGACCAACAATGCCATTATAATCACCAACGGACAATTGGGCAAGGCTCCCGCCAAAACCGCCCACGGACTGATCCGGGGCACTTCGCGCTTCAACATCATCGGTGTGATTGACGAGGCCGCCGCCGGGCGCGATGCGGGCGAAGTGGTGGATGGCAAGGTGCGCGGCATTCCGGTTTTCGCCACGCTGCGCGAAGCGATTCAAGCCTTGCCCACGATTGATTATTGCCTGATCGGGGTGGCCACCAAAGGCGGTGCGCTGCCCCCGGACATGAAATCGTTTCTGGTAAACGTGCTCCAGCACGGCATTTCAATTGTCAATGGCCTGCACGAATTCCTCAACGAAATGCCCGATATGGTGGTGTTGGCGCGCGAAAGCAGTGTGCAGTTAATTGATGTGCGCCGCCCCAAGCCGCGCCACGAACTGCATTTCTGGACGGGCCGCATCCGCGAAGTCACGTGTCCGCGCGTGGCGGTGCTGGGCACGGATTGCAACCTGGGCAAACGCACAACCGCCCGTTTTCTCACCGAAGCCTGCCGCGAGGCCGGGCTGAAAGCCGAAATGATTTACACCGGACAAACGGGCTGGATGCAAGGCGGCAACTACGGTTTCGTGTTCGACTCCACGCCCAACGATTTTGTGTCGGGCGAGATTGAACACGCCATCGTGACGTGCTTTGAACGCGAAAAACCGAACGTGATGTTCATCGAAGGGCAATCGGCGTTGCGCAACCCGAGCGGCCCGTGCGGCACCGAGTTTCTGCTATCGGGCGGGGCGCGGTTTGTGGTGTTGCAGCACGCCCCGGCCCGCACCTATTTTGACGACAATCCGGTGCTGGCCACGCCAATTCCGCCATTGCAAGATGAAATTGACTTGATTAAAATCTACGGGGCCGAAGTGATTGCCCTCACGCTCAACACCCAAGGGCTTACGCTGGCGCAAGCCCGGCAATACCAACAACAATACGAAGCCGAATTGAAAATTCCGGTGGTGCTGCCTCTGGAAGACGGTGTGGAAAGGATTGTGCCGCTGGTTTCGTCCGTGGTGCGTAGCGGCCAACCATAGCACACGCTTCAGCTTGTGCCCAGAAACCGCAGGTTTCGGGTTTCCAAAAGATACTATTTTTTGCGGCTTTGGCCAAGCGGTTCGCCAGTGCGGAACCATCTGTCAATTCCGCGCCGTACACAAGCGGCACAAGCCCTGGATGAGTAGGTGCATTTCGGTGTTCTGATAGCCTTCCGGCAGGTTGATTGTTGGGATGGAAGTATTGTCCAAGCAACTGGTGGTGCCGCAGCGCAAACACTTGAAATGCACGTGGTTGTCCTGGTGCTGGTGGTCGGTGCAGTGGTTTTTGCACAGCGCGTATTTGGTACCGCCCTCATTGTCAAGCACTTGGTGAATCAGGCCAGCATCGAGAAAGGTCTTCAAGGTGCGATACAGCGTCACCCGGTCAAAGGAGTCGCTCAGACGGCTTTCCAGGTCGGAATGCGAGATTGCGAAATCCTTTTCCAGGAAATAAGCCAGCACTTCCTCGCGGCACGAGGTGTTGCGCAGGTTGTGTTCTTTCAGCAATGAGGCGACACCTGAAATCATGGTTTTTTCGGGAAAAGGTAAAGGCTTTCATTCGTCTGAACAAAAATATCGCCCCGCTGATTCAACGGGTGCGGCCCCACCGGATAAAATAGTATGTTTTGAAAAGCCCAAACCCGCCCGCTGTCAATTGGGCGGCCACCAAGGCAGCCCCTGCGTTTTTATCCGTGGACTGTTGACTATGGACTGTTGACTGCGAACTGTTTCCCGTATATATGCGCGAAAACGAAACGTCACAAAGATAAAAACGAAACGTCCTAATTTATACATTTCAGGAAAAACGGCCCGATACGCAAAAAAGTGTGACGTTTCGTTTTTATCAGCCATTAAAACCGGCATCCAAACATACCACAAAAAAAGGGTTCCGCTTATCCAAAGCGGAACCCTTTTGCGTTTCAATCCACTTTCAAATCAACTCGCCGCGTCAAACGATGCGCCCAGCATCAGCACATTCATGATGGCCGAAGTCGGATAGGAAATTGTGCCGTCAATGTTCACGGTCACCGCCTGCGAGCTTAGGGTGAGGTCGGCCGCACGGATGCCCAGGCCGTTGAGCACCTTGGGGGTGGCGGGGCGGAATCCGGGCGGAAACACGAAAACCATGCTCAGCACGCCCTGCACGAACACCCTTCCGAACATATCGCGGCGCAGGTTGAACACACCCGCCACATCCACCTCGCTGGCATTGTCGCGGGCCGCCTTCACGATGTTGGCCGTGACTTTGCCCTGCATGGTCAGGGCCGGTACCGACGGCTGCCACGACAGGAACGCGCCGGAGGCCAATGCCGCGCCCGACGGGGCCACACCGCCCATGAAACGCAGGTAGCGGCCCTCAAACGCGGGTTTTGTGGTGTCCTCCAAATCGTAGTAGTAGTTCACCCACGGCTCGCCGGCCAGCGCGTCGGTGCCGGTGCCGTACGCGAAAACCGGGTAGGGCTGGTTCGGCGGCAGTGTCGCTCCCGCGAATGCCAGCACCCGCCCTTGGTGGAATACCAGGCCGGGCGAGATAATGCCGTTGTTGAGTTCGCACCCCTGAAGCACGAACGTGTCGCCGATGCTGGCGAAGGCGGTGGCAAGCTGGTCTATCTGGCCCTGAAGCTCCTGCACGTCATTGACGTAGTAGCCGCGTCCGCCGGTGAAATTGGTTAGTCTGCGCATAATGGTTGTGTGTTTGGTGAGTGCTTTTTAAGTGGGCGGGTTTTCAGATGGAAATGATTTCGTATGACTTGCCCGCCAGCTTGTATTTTTTCACGATGCGGGTAATGGGCACCGTCTGGGTGGCCAGGATGCTGGCCGGAACCCTGACAAAGAAATCCGTCACGGTGGCCTCCTGGTAGGTGCCGACCGTGATTTTGTCGCCCTCACCCTTGCGGTAGGCCGCCGTGCGCGGCTGCGCCTCCTGTTTCAGGTAGGCGGGCACGTAAACACCCACCGCCACATTGGTCTCCACGGTAATGCGCCGCAGCACCGGATCGAAGCGGCTGTTGAGGATGAACGCGAACAGCAGTTCCTGGCTGTTATAGTTCACCTCCACATTGAGCCTCGCCCGCTCGCCGTTAAACAGCGCGTAAATGCCGCTTAAAGGCTTCACAATTGCGGCCACAAACGCCACCATGCGCGGCTTGCGCATGAACGAGGGCAATAGCTGGGTGGCCAGCTTCACATGGTCGAATTCGTAGATCATGGCCTGATGGTGATAAGCATGGCGATGGAAAGGACACAAAAAAACAGTTTCACGGCCAGTGCCCAACGCCAACCGATTTTTTCCAGAATCCGGTCGGTGAGGGCATCCGGCTCCTTGTCGGCACTCAGGCCGATGTAGCGCAGCCCGTCCAGCCCGCGCCGGATGTTGAGCAGGTAATCGAACATCAGCCAGCGCATGGCCAGCAGGTGCGGCATCCACACCACACTGCCCGTCAGCCACCAGGCCAGTGCCAGCACAGGCGCGAAGAGCAACGCCCCGCGCAGGTGGTTCACGGGTTTGCCACGCGCAATCAGCGCGGCATCGGTCTCCATATCGAAAACGAGTGCCAGCAAAAACACGAAATACACGAGTGCGGTCATTTCAATAATCCGGTCAGATAACTGAAAAAACTCCTACCGATGGCATACACCAGCGGCGACATGAACAAGGCTGCCAGAACCATGCAAACCTTGCTGAACAAGGTCATGGAGCCGGCACCGATACTTGGTATGAACGTGGGAATGAATGCGATTACAAAAATCACGAAGCCGATGGCGGCCAGTCGGAGGATGGGTAGCTTTTCCATAAGAAATGTTTTGAATGTTTCTTCCCGACTTTCCCAAATGGGAAAGTCGGGAAAGTTTTATTGGGCTGTGTAGGTGATCGTGTCGGCGAAAGTCAGGCCCGGTGCGGTGTCCGGGCCTATGTACCCGGCGCGGGTGCGGTAGATGCGTTCCCAGTTCTGTGCGCCAAGGCCCGAAACGCCGGTCAGCAGCGTGATGCGGATGTCCTCCACGCCGGCCACCGACTGGATCGCATCCTGCAGTTTCGAGGCGTACACCGCGCCGTCAAAGTCAAGGTTTTTCAAATAATTGCCAATCGCCGCTTCAACATTGGCCCGCATCACGGCAATGTCAATCAGGGCATTGTAATACACCGTGGCGAACACCCTCAGCTTGTCGGCGGTTTCGGAAATCACGTTCACCCGCACCCCGGCAAATCCGATCTTGCGGGCATAGCCCTGCGCCTGAGTGCGCTGGGCGGCGGTCAATGGCAGGATGGCCGTACCGCTGAGCGCGGCCACCTTGATGAGCACCACGCCGCCCGGCTGCTCCTGGAATGATGCCAGCTTGATAATGCGCTTGGCCGCATCGGCCACATTGTAGCCCAGCCTGCCCGATGGCAGCACCACCAGCGTGTCGCCTTCCTGGAACTCCAGCATGGCCGTCACGTAGTACCGCCCGCTGCCCACAATGCTGTTGTCGGCCAGCGTTTGCAGGTCAAGCGTGTATTGGTCAAACATCTTCTCGTGCAGCCATATCACGGTGGCCACCACGAAGGCCAGCAGCCGCCACACGGCGGTGGCCGATATGGATGTCAGCCCGGCCAGTTCCGGGCGGCTTTCCTTCTCGGCGATTATCGCGTTGTAAATCTGTTCTGTCGTGCGTGCCATGGGCGTTTCGGAAAATAGTATCTTTTGAAATGGTCAAACCTGCTGGCGGCTTATGACAAACAGACGGGAGCCATCCGCTTGCAGGATGTAGCCCCAGTTCTCGCCCTGGCGGACATCCTGGGTTACCGTGAGCGTCAGGGTGTTGGTCTCCCCAACAAGCCCGCCCGCGTCCGTGAGCCGCACGAACACATTCCACTGGCCCGGTGGCAGGTCCGTCCAGGCAATGGTCTGCGTACCCGTCGCCGGGTTTCCGGCAAGTGTTCGTTCGGCAATGACAACCTCCGTCTGTCCTTCGCGCCGCATCAGGCGCATAAGTGACACACCGCCATCGTCCGAGATGTTCACGTTGAAGGTTGCCGTGGTACGCGAGAATGCCGTGCCCGGCCCGGTAAGCGTACCCGTTGGGGGTAGGTTGGCGGGCGCGGCCGTTACCGCCACGGCGTTGGATATGTACACCAGCCCCGCGTTGTCGGTCAGCCTGGCCGTAAGCGAATACGTGCCGGCGGCCGGTGTCCAGATAAATGAATAGGGTGCGGAAACATCCTCGCCGAGCTTCACCGTGCCGGCGAAAAACTCGATTTTCTGAACCGAAACCCCGGCGGGCAGTACCGGCGCGGCCGTCAGCGTCACGGGCTGGCCGGATGCCACGCTGCCCGCCGAGGCGGTCAGGTTCAGGCTCACCGCGCCGCCCACCACATCCACCTCGTAGGCCGACATATTCATCGAACGGGTGGGGCTTTTGATGCTCAGTATCCCGTCCAGAACGTCTGCGGTGAACGGGCCGAGGCGTTCCCATGCCCCGGCGGCTCCCGTGCCGCGCAGCAGGTAATCGTCAAGCACCAGAACGCCCTGCACCAGAAGGTCGAAAGGGGCGGGCACGTTGTCCTCAAACGCCCACACGAACACGTTGTAGCGTGCGTTTGGCACGGGTCTTTCTATCAAGGGCTGTGCCACGTAGCTGCGCAGCAGGGTTTCGGTTTCGGCGTTGGTGACCGGGCTGAAGTTCGGGTTGCCGGGGCCGGGGTTTTCCCACGCCACGCCCGATTTCACCCCCGATTCCAAGTGCGCCGTAAAGGTTCGCCCCCCCACGGTCACGGCTCCCGCATCGGCGTTGATGCCGCCGATATTGTAGGCAAGGAAAGGCCCCGCCGCGAGCGGCGCGACGGTGATGCTGCGGGCCGCCGAGGTGGTTGGCGCACCGTCATTGTCCGTCGCCCGTGCCGTGAGCGAATACGTGCCAACGGCGGGCTGCCAGTTGAAAATCCACGGGGCCGACGTTTTCTCACCCAGTTTGGTGGCTCCGGCAAAAAACTCCACTTTCGTGACAGTGCCGTCCGTATCGGCGGTGGTGGCCTCCAGCAGCACCGTTCCGCCTGCAGGATACTGGCTGTTCAGGGCATTCAGGCTGACGGTTGGCGGCACGTTGGCGGCGCGTACAACGACCGTGTAATTCTGCGACTCTCCCACCCGCCCATTGCTGTCCGTGCCGCGCAGCTTGAAAACATAGGTTCCCGCCGCCAGCCCGGACACGGCGAACGTGTTGAAAGGCGCGGTGCTATCGGTTTGCACCGGAACATTGTCTTGCAATAGCTGCACTTGGGTTACCGTGCCGTTCGTTGCCGTTACGGTGTAGTTAATGGGAAACGAAGCACCCAAAACCAGCGTTGCCGGTGGCGGCGTGGTGACTGCAAGACTTGGCGGCTGCACACTGGTTCCCAGTTCAATAAGCCCCGCGTCCGGTGCCGGACCCGCGAAAGGCAAGCCAATATTCACGCCCGCATCAATCAGGTTTCCACCCGATGTTGGAGTGAAGAATTGCGTGGTTCCTATTGTGGTTGCCCGGTCACCCGTGCCGACTATTGCCGGTACAAGGACATCGTTTGTGCTGTCCGGTGTCAGGCCGAGGTCGGTTGGAACTTGGCGGTAAGCGTTGCCCCGGAAATCCATTCCGGTTGCAATTCCGCCATCCGCACCTTCGACTTTCATAAACATCCGGGGTGCGCGAAGCGTATCGAACACGTTGTTTCGCACTTTGTATCCGGTTTTTGCGCCGTTACTGTTTGCCCGCCGGAATTCCAACAGGACTACCGGCCCATCCGAGGTTTCCTGACGTATGTAGTTTTGCTCAAACTCAAAGTCCTGCACGTTGCAGGTGAACACAAACCAGGAGGTCTGCCGCGTACCGCAGTCAAGCAGGTTCCTTCTCCAACGCTGCCCGACCAAAGGAACACCAGAATTGAACTCGCCAAAAACCGCCCACGCATTTGTGTTTGCGCGAATGTCAATCCAGTTATCTTCACCCCAGATGTAGCTGCCCGCCATCTCGCCCGACTGCTCGCCGATTATTCGGAATGTATTGTTGTGGAAGTAGGTCGAATAGGCGTACCCGTCAAGAAACCTGTTGTCCGTGTCGAAACTCGGGTGGGTGTCAAAGAAGCAGTCCGATACCTCATTGCCCCGGTTTTTCATCCGCCAATGCTCTGTCGAAATATTGTAGGTCGTGCTGAACTTGCTCCCCACCTTGCCACGGCACACCACGCGCTGGTAGTGGATGCCGGTGGCGAAATTCTCTTCTTTCTCATACGAGTACTGGATTTTGGCCGCGTAGCCTTTCTTCCTGTGGTCGAGGGTGGTGTCCTGTACCCACATGTTCGTGGTGTCTCCCTTGCTCGTTATGCCGCCGGTGCTGAACGATCCCTCTTCCTGGCCCGAGTCGGTGAAAGTGCAATTGCGAAGCCAGATGTTGCTTGCCGCTGATTGCAGGTTGAACACGGACCGGAAGAAGTTTATGCCCTGCACGTTCCTGAGCACGATTCCCCGTTTGTTCCGGAAATAAAGCGGTGACCAGCAAGCGGACAGGCCCTCCGGCGTGACAAACGACAAGTCCTTTACCAGCACGTTGGCATTGTTCATTGCCCCGCCATTTTCCCAACGGAACTGTGCCCGCGCATCATCCCACCACTGGTTATTATAGGGCAGGTTGCAGTTGATCACCGTTCCGGGCGCAAGGCCACGCATGGAGAATCCGTCGGGCATATCCTCAATCGAGGAAAAGGTCATTGTTCCCGTGAAGACCAGCACGTTTGCCCCGCCCGTCCCCATCAGTTGCCTTGCCCTGCCAAGGGTTGCCACGCGCGTAGCCTGTGACGTGCCGTTAGCCGAGTCGCTGCCGCCCGGCCCGATGAAGTACTCCGTCCCCCGGCTGTCAACCACCACTTCGGAAGTGAATGCGCTGACATCGGAACCGCTCAATCGCCCCTGCACACGGTAGATGTAATTCGTGCCTTTCACGGCGGAGGCATCCTCATACATGGTTTCCGCCATGCTCAGCCCGAGGTTCACGCCCCGCGTCGTGGGTACGGGATTCACCGTGCCGATGAGCGAATACGCGCCGCCGCCGACCTTGCGGAACACGTCCCACATGATTGCCGTTTGCGGGTCTTTTGATTCCCAACTAAGGAAGTTTGTTCCGTTGACGGAAAATCCGTCAATTCCGAAAGGTGTCAGTATGGGCATGGTTGTGGTGGTTCAGGTGGGATGTGTTATTTCAGGGTGCGCGAATATTCGTACAGGGTCAGGCGTTTCTCCACGGCCTCGTTGGGGGCGATGGAGATGATTGGATAAAAGTCTTGCGTGGCAAGCGGGATGTTGGTGGTGATGGTTCCGGCAAGGATGCCGTTGATGTAGTATTGCACTGACCCCACGTTGCCGGTGTGGATTTCGAACTCGTTGCACAGCCCGTTGATTGGGATGGTGGTGTTCACGATTGTTTCAGCGGCTCCCTTGGCGGCTATGCGCCAGTTCGGATCTCCCGCCTCGGCAATGAAATACAGCCCGTTGTTAACGGTAAAGCCCCCCGCCGTGGCGGTGATCCCGAGATGGCAAAAAAACTGGGTGGGGGTCTCGACCCTCACCGCGAAACGCCATTTCTCGGTAAGGCTGATTTTCGATTTGGCGGCGGCGGTCTCGGCATACAGGTACTTGTTGGCGTACTGCGCGGCGGCGGTGACACCCGTGATGCCGCGACCCTCGCTCCCCCTGCGGTGGCGTTCCGTGCCACCCGCAGCCCATCCCAGCACTGAAAGCCCGCTGTTACCCGCCAGTGTACCGGACAAAAACAAGTCGGATTGCAGCTTTGGGTCGGCGACGGGTGTGGCAGAGGCCACCTCTACCCGGCGCACCACCAGCCAGTCGGCGGGAAGGGTTGGATTAGGGCTGTTGCGCAGGGAAACCACCATCGCGTTGATTGGAGCCGCCACACCCGAAAGCACCATTGCGGCGGTGGTCGTCCAGAAATCGCCCCTTGCGATTGTGCCACCCGTTCCCGATCCGGTCTGCCCGGTGGCCTGCGCCGGAAACGCGGTTTGGCCCGCCAGCCCGCCCCTGTCCTGGAGTGGTGCGGGTATGCTTTCGGGCAGGCCCTCAATCATGCCGGCGGGCAGCGTCTCCACGCCGGTCACCAGGCCCGTACCATTGGTGCGGAGTATCTTATTCGCACCCGCGCCAAGCCGCACCGCGTTGGCAAACTCCCACACGCCTGCCACGGGCATGGGCTGGGTGAGCAGGTATTCCAACGCTTCGCCGATTCCGCGCAATGTCAAAAGCTCATTGGTCTGTGGCGCGTCGGCACTGCCCAGGTTGCGCAGTTGCAGCAGCAGGGCGCCGAGCTTGGCATCAGTCACCAAGCTGCCGGAGCCGCGCACGGTTTCGGTGGCATCGGGTGTGGCGGGTGCGGTTATGGTGCGTTTTCGCAGGGCGGTCGGCATCAGATATATTTGGTGATGGTGAATTTGAACCGTGTCGCGGGCGTTTTCATCCAGCAATGGATGTCCACGGTGTATTCGGAATTCGCATCAAGCGTAAGCGACCCGCTGCGTGTCGAGTTGGCGGGCAGTGAAACGGTCACCGGATTGGCTCCGGTGGTTACCGACAAAGCGAACCGGTGGCCCTTTTCCGATGCGGATATGGCGATTGCGAAATTGGCACTGGCAGTGATTTCGAGAAAACCATTGGTAAATTGCGCCATATTAAGGCTAACCGTTGCGCCAGCCGCCAATTGCGAGGAATCCTGCACAGGCATTGACGCTATTTTTTGCAGCGCACCGGATGTATAATACAGGTTGATTGTGGAAACCGTATCGAGTATGTACTGGCGGAGGGACTGCGAAACCGTGGCCGTTTTTGGCACGATGAAATTGAAACCCCGGTAGATCACCCCGCTTATATCGGAACCGACCCCCATCGTGAAGCCGCCCTGCCACTGTCCGTTTGCGCGCGAAAACAATATGCCGAAAAGGTTCGGCGAGGAGTTGTTGAACGACACAAACGCCTTGTCCGGGTTAGGATTCGTAACCTGCACGTCCACGTCCGCGTTTACAACGGTTTCAAATCCGCCCGCACCGTCATCCACCTGCTCGGTAAATCCTTTTTTTGTGAACAAAACACCCGTTCCTGTATCGGACACGATCCTTTTCAGGAACGTTTTTTCGCCGTCCACGGTCTGGTTGCCGGTTCGTAGCACGGCATTGGCAACCAGCGCGGCCAGTGCCGCATCGTTGGTTCCGTCAACCGAATTTATGTAGTTGTACAGTTCCAGCAGCGTGTCGAACGCCGGGCCAACGCCCGCCAAAATCTGGGTTTTCAAAGCCGCATCCTTCGCATCGGCCACCGCCTCGGTCTGGATGGCCGTGTAATAGGCACTCAGGTCGGGCGGTGTGCCCGGCCACGTGCCGCCGGTGGTCGTTCCGCCCGCACCCAGCACCTCGCCCACGTAGTTTACCACGTAGGCTGTGTTGGCGTTCGAGGTAAGCAGGATGGCCTTGACAACATGGTTTTCCTGCACGGGCGGGGCCAGGGTCAGCTTGCCGGGCAGCGTGGGCGAAAGGAAGTAAGCCTTGCCCGCCGCCAAGCCGAGGCCCGTGGCATCCATCTCGCCCTGGAGGGTCAGCGTAAAGGTGTTAACATCGGCCACCGCACTCACCACCCCGTACACCTCGCTGCTGGAATCGGTGTCGGTGGCGGCCACTGCAAGTGATTTTTCCCACGTGAGGCCGTTGTGGCGCACCACGTCGCCGCGCACCAAGCCATGGGCGGGCATCGTGAATGTCTTGGTGATGGCCGAGGCCGAGATGCTGCCCGTATCATCCGCAAGGTTGAAGAAGCTGGAAACCACGTCGGCCAGCACCGTGCGCAGCCGCGCGGCGGTAATGAGCCGCGTCAGGTTGTCGGGCAACAGGCTGTTTATCCTGGCAAGTATCGCGGCGCGGTTCATCGTTTTTGCTCTGGAATAGTATTCCCGCCTTTGTCGGGATTTTCAACTTTTGAAAACCGGAAAGTGTATACCATCTTACCGCATTCAGCTTGTGTAATCCTTGTTGTAGTCCTCGTTGTATTCGCCTTCGGCGGCCTCCGTCAAAATCGGTGCGCCGGTGTTCACCTTATATTTCAGGCGGCGGTAATAGTCATATACATCCTTGCGCACCTTGTCCGGCGCGATGGCCAGCATCCGGCCCGGCACAAAATCCGCTTCGGCGGCAAGGCCGTTGGTGCGCATGATCCCGAACATTCCCTCCACTCCTCCGTATTCCTGCAAGGCCAAATCCGGCAGGTTCTGCCCGGCATACACCACCGCTTGCGACTGCCGGGCCGTCTCCAGCGTCCGCTGCCTTTCGGTCACGCGGGTGATGGGGCTGATTCTTCTTTCCTCAATCTCCACAATCCGCCCGGCCGCCAGCACC
The DNA here is from genome assembly GCA_043789005.1 of Sphingobacteriales bacterium. Taxonomy (GTDB): domain Bacteria; phylum Bacteroidota; class Bacteroidia; order Cytophagales; family 172606-1; genus Xanthocytophaga. The sequence continues at coordinate 746 of JAYWIH010000199.1, read as the reverse complement.
GCGTCGGCGGCAAGGCCGTTGCCCAGCAGCAGCCCGAACAGGGCTTCCGCATCAGCGTAGCTGCGTATGCAAACGTCCATGATGCTTTCGCCCTCGTAGCTTGGCCTTTCCATTTCAATAGCCCGATTTCTCAGTATCCCGATTTCTCGTTGATTGTCCCGTCGGCCCGCACCTCCAGTGATTCGATGCGCAGGCCGTCCAATTCAAACTGCTTCTGTATTTCCTGCTGCACGCCGGCAAAGGCATCATCCAGCACATAGCTGCCAATGCCCACGCCAACCCACGGGAACTGCCGCCAGTCGCCCTTGTGGGCCACCAGCAGGCACTTCTTGTGCTGCTGGGTGGCCTCGCCCACCTTCAAATCGCCGGTGGCGGTGAAATCCAGATCAAAACCCTCGGTCAATAGCAGGTCGCGCATTAATCTAAACGTTGATTATCTTCGGGTTCAGTGCTGTACTTTTTTGTCCTCAATCCTGCCGAAATCGGGCAGTTGCCTGGAACCAATCGCGGCGTTCATGGCCGCTTTCAAAGCCGCCCCGCCGTCGCTCGGCACCGGCACCCAGCTTGTGCCGAACACTTGTTTTATCGCCGCCAAATAGTCGGTTATCTTCTTCAGCTCGCTTTTCAATTCCTCAACCTTCACCAGCCCGCCGAACTTGCCGCCGTTGAACACCATGCCGTCCGCATCCAAAAAAAAACCCACCTCGCCTATCTTCACCCGTATTTCCTGCGCCTCGGCCACCATG
>JAYWIH010000198.1:0-6552 GCA_043789005.1 Sphingobacteriales bacterium | reverse complement strand
GTAGATTACCCGACGGATTGTTGGGCGAACACAAAAACAGCAGTCTGGCCTTCGGATGGCTGGCAATGGCTGCCTCAACCGCCGGAAGGTCAATCTGGAAACCGGGCGTGAGTGGCACGCGTACCGTGGGCACGTCGTTGATGGCCGCGCTGACTTCGTACATGCCGTAAGTGGGCGGCAACAGGATTATTTCGCTTTCGCGGGGCGTACACGTAGCCCGGATCAGCAGGTCAATGGCTTCGTCGCTGCCGTTTCCCAGGAATATCCGGTTGGCCCGCACATTTTTCATGGCCGCAATGCGCTGTTTCAGAGCCGTTTGGTGCGGATCGGGATAGCGGTTGAAAGGCCGCCCGGTTGCGGAGCCGAACGGGTTTTCGTTGGCATCCAGGAAAACATCGGCTGTGCCCTCATACTCGTCGCGCGCCGAGGTGTAGGGCGCAAGCGTGAGGATGTGCGGCCGCAGGATGGCTTGCAGGGAAAATGGCATGGCAGGTTTGGGCTTTTTGAAAGATACTGTTTCAAAAACCCCACCCCAACCCCTCCCCGCAAGGGAGGGGCTTTGCTCCCCTCTCAGCAGGAGAGGGGCCGGGGGTGAGGTCTTTACGCTTTGTCGTCGGTGATTTGCAGGAACAGGTTTTCCAAGTCGTTGTTCACCACCGTTAGCTGGTACACGTCCAAGCCGTTGCCGACCAGCATTTTATTGATGTCGGCGGCTTGCTGCTTGCTTCTGAAAAGGGTTTTCAGGCCCGTGCCGTTCACGTGGATTTCGCAGGTGCGGCTCAGTATTTCCCGCGCTTCGGCATCGTTGCTGGTCTCGATTTGCAGCAAAGCTTGGTGCGATTTGAGCGTGGCAAGCTCACCGATGGTGCCTTGGAACAGCAAATTGCCTTGGTGGATGATGCCCACGTGCGTCGCCATTTTTTCTATTTCGGAAAGCAAATGGCTGGAAATCAGGATGGTCACGCCCAGTTCGCGGTTCAATCGCAGCAGCAGTTCGCGCGTCTCGATCATGCCGTTCGGGTCAAGGCCGTTGGTCGGCTCGTCCAGTATCAGCAGTTCTGGTTCGGATAGCAACGCCACCGCCAGACCCAGCCGCTGTTTCATGCCCAGCGAATAGGTTTTGGCTTTTTTGTGGGCGGCGTGGCCCAACCGCACCAGTTCCAGCACTTCGCCGATGCGCTGGCGGCATACACCTTTGATGCGCCGCGTGATTTCCAGATTGTCCCAACCCGTCAGGTGTTCGTACAGCGAAGGTGTTTCAATCAGGTTTCCGGTGCGCGAAAAAATCTCCGCGCGGTTGTGGGCCAGGGTTTTGCCAAAAATTTTGATACTATTCTCGCCGCTTTCCAGCAAGCCCAGAATCAGCCGCATGGTGGTGGTTTTGCCGGCTCCGTTCGGCCCCAAGAAACCATAGATGGAGCCTTTTTCCACGCGCAGGTTCAGGTTTTTGATAATCGGCTGCCCGGCCGAAAAGCCGAATTGCAGGTCATGGGTTTCAAGCAGAGTGTTGGGCATGGGCATCGGATGGATGGTTGGTTAAGCGGTAGCGCACGATTCAGCTTGCGCACAAACCGTAGGTTTGGCCTTCTGGAAACATACTATTTCGATTCCGGTTGTGATGCGGGCAGTTATTGGTTTTGCATTGCCTGGGGACGGAAAATCTCCCCGATCCGCTCCCGGTTGAGCAGTGTGGCGTTGAAGAGCAATTCCAAATCAACCTTGCCCGGCTCGTGGGCGGTGTTTTCCATCACCGCCGAAAGTCCGCGGAACGAGCTTTCGGAATACAGCACCCGTTCGGGATGCTCCATGTGCGTCAGGTTTTTGAAGCACAGTTTTTCGGTGATTCGCTCCACGGTGGCGTGCAGCAGAATCTCGCTCTCGTCCAAAATAATGACCGGGTCAATGAGGCTTTCCAAATCGCGGACTTGGTGCGTGGAAATGACAACCGTACGTTCTTCGTCAATGGCCGAAGCGATGATTTTGCGGAACTGGCTCTTGGACGGTATGTCCAGCCCGTTGGTCGGCTCGTCCATGAGTACCAGTTTGGTGTTGGTAGCCAGACCGAAGCCGATCAGCACCTTCTTTTTCTGGCCGTACGAAAGCTGCGTAAGTGTCTGGTTGCCAGCAATGTCAAACTCTTTCAGGTAGCCTTGGAACTGCTCCGCACTGAAGGCCGGGTAGAAAGGCGCGTACGTTCGCACGAAACTCCTGACCGGGACCGGCGGCAGATAAAATTCCTCGGGAATGAAAAACACATTGCGCAGGAAATCCGGGTGGCGGTCTTTGGCCGCAAGGCCATCCACGGTGCATAGGCCCGAAACGGGAAACAGCAGCCCGGCAATGTTCTTGAGCAGACTGGATTTTCCGGCTCCGTTGCGGCCCAGCAACCCGTAAATGCTGCCCTTGGCGAGTGGCAGGGTCAAGTCTTGGAAAAGCCGCTTTTTGCGAGGGTAGCCGAACGTAAGTTTCTGGATGTCAATCATATCGCCGGTTGCAGGAATGTGTGTTGCCTTGATGTTTATTGTGTTAGTGTATTAGATAAATAGTACACTGCAAATGTAGCGGTTTTATTTTCGCACGTACAAGCTCCCGACGAAATTTTTTTTGCGCAATAAAAAACCACCCCGTTATGATGGGGTGGTTTGGCATTTTTCAAAGATACTATTTCGGTAATCCGGCCGGAACCGGAAGTGTTCACTGCACCTTGAAGTTGGGCAGCAGCAGCCGGAAAGTGGTGCCCACGCCCAGTTTGCTTTCCACGGTCACGCTGCCTTCGAGCCGCTCAACGGTTTGCCGGACAATGTACAGGCCCAGCCCCGAGCCGTCGGACTGCGGGGTGGCGCGGAAAAACATATCGAAAATCTTGGGGATGTACTGTTCCTCAATGCCCATGCCGTTGTCCTCGATCACTATTTTGGCTTGCTGGTCGGTGATGTCGATCTGGAACTTGAGAAAACTCTGTTCAACGTGCCGGTTCAGGTATTTTATGGCATTGGAAACGAAGTTTTTGAGCACGATGGTAATCCTGAGTTCATCGCTGCAAAATTCGTTTTCGCGGTTCACGTTTATCTCGACGCGCAATTTTTGCAGGTTGGGCAGGTAGCGCAGTTCCTCAATGCATTCATGGATGATTTGCTCAAAGTCAATGCGTTTGATAATGATTTCGGAGTTCAGGGTGCGCGAGTGGTTCAGCACCGATTTGATGAAGTCATCGAGTTTGCTCACCCGGTTTTCAATCAGGCCCAAGTAGTTGCGCACCGTTGCGGGGTCTTCGTCCATTTTGGTCAGGTTTATCAGACCCAGGATTGAAACCAGCGGCGCACGCAAATCATGCGACACCTTATAGACGTAGTTATCCAGTTCGTGGTTGCGTTTTTTCAATTCCTTGAGCGTGTGCCGCAACACCTCCTCGGTCTTTTTCTGGTCGGTAATGTCATACGCCGCGCACGTGATGCCCTTCACGCGCTGGTTGCGGTCAAACACCGGCTCAATGGTGAGTACATACGAGAGTTTGCGGCGGCTTATGGTCACTTGTATTTCCTGCGTGGCCCCGATGCCGGTTTGCAGCACCTGTTGTTTGGCGGCAATCATCGGTTCCGCTTCCTTCGCGTGGAACAGTTCCGTGTCGGTTTTGCCGAGGTAGTTGGCAAAGTGGTGCTGAATCGAGTTTGAGCTTTCGTATATCCACGTGTAGGTCAGTTGCGTGTCTTGGTTAAACACCACAATCGGGGCTTTGCTCAGGGCGGCCTTGAACCGGACTTCGCTTTTGCGCAGGTCGTCGGTGATTTTCTCGCGTTTGCGTGCCTCAGCCACCAGCAGGTTGTTGATCCGGCGGATTTTGGCCATGCGCGAGAGCGAAATCGTGGCGAACTCGTTTTTCATTTGGTTCAGTTGCCCGTAAATCACCGTCAGGTCTTTGCTGTTGGACATCAATTCACGGTTATTGGAATTGAGTTCCTCATTTTTCTGGTTCAGCTCGGCATTGAGCGAAACCAGTTTGCCTTCATAATGGTCGGAATCCTGAAATTTGTTGCGCATCACCACAAACCCCACCGAAATCATGAGCAGGTAGGAGCCGATGACCCAGTAAATGGCATATTTGGTATGTTGGATGGAAGCCAAATACTCTTGGTTGCGGGCATTGAGTTGGCGGTGTTCTTCCTGAACCACTTGCTGCAAGATGCGCTGCACACTGCCCATGGCTGTCCGGTTCCGGTCTGAGCCGTAAAGTGTCTGCAGGCCATTCAGGTTGTTGTTGTTTTTCAGCAGGATTGCATATTGCATCAAGTCAATCTTGACCGAGGCGTTGTGGCGCAGCGAGTCTATGAGGATGCGTTGGGTGCGGTTGGCCTGCGTGAGCCGGAACAGCGTATCGGTATAGCTGGCAACCGAATCAATGCTGCGGTAATAAGGTCTTAAATCGGTGCTGTCGCGGCTGTTCACATATTCGCGGTGGCCGTTTTCAGCAGTCCCGATCAGGAAAATCACTTTTTCGGCGGTGTAAATGACGCGGTTCGAATGGAAAATCTGTGCGGCTTTCTCAGAAGTGGTATGCTGGTATTTGTATATGCTGAACCCTATCCAAGCCAAAACCAGAGACCCGACGAGAAAAATGGCATAAATAATCGGTTTGGAGTGGTTTTTCATTGCGTAGCCGGTGGAATTGGTTTTTGGGTTTTCCCCGCTTAGAAAGAAAACTTCAGAATTTTACTGAAAAAAATAAGCAAAACAATGGATTCAGGTGAAAAAACATGAGTAATTTTTCATGGAAAAGGTGTGAAAACAATCGCATTATTTTAACTAATTGATAATGAGATTGTTGCGTGGGGAGTAATTTTTTGTGTTCCAATATTCCATTGAAGGTCAGACGGTTAGGAAGCGGAGAATACCGAAGTCGCCAAGCATTTGCCTGCGGATGGATTTTCCCTCCGGTGCGTGGGCCAATCTTCGCAAAACCGGCCATGAATCCTGAAAGTGCGTTCGGAAAAAATAGTATCTCCCGGAAAACTGAAAGCCCCGTCTTCAGCGGGGGCCAAACCCGCCTGTCCCGGAACCTGCCACACCAGCACACTACCGCAACGCATCGTAGAGAATCTCAACCGGATGCAACGCCCGCCGCCCCGTACCGTCGTGGATTTGGTGGCGGCAGCTCGTGCCCGGCGCGGCAATGAGCACATCGTCCGCCAGCTTGCGCACCGTGGGCAGCAGCACCAGCTCGCCGATTTTCATGGAAATCTCGTAGTGTTCCTTTTCATAGCCGAAACTGCCCGCCATGCCGCAGCAGCCCGACGGGATGAGCTGCACGGAGTAGTTTTCGGGCAGCGAGAGCATTCGTTTGGTGGGCACCACCGAGGCCACGGCCTTCTGCTGGCAGTGTCCGTGCAGCTTGACCAACCGTTTTTCACGGGTGAAACTCTCGCGGCTGATGCGTCCCGCATCCATCTCGCGGGCAATGAACTCATCGAGCATCAGCGCGTTTTGCGCCAGTTTCCGGGCATCGGCCCGCAGCGTTTCATCCACCAGTTCGGGATACTCGTCGCGAAACGTAAGGATGGCCGACGGCTCAATGCCTACCAGCGGCATTTCATCGGTAACCACATTTGCCAGCGCACGCACATTTTGCCCGGCTATTTTGCGGGCCTTGCGCAACATCCCTTTCGACAAGGCGGCCCGTCCGCTTTCGGTGTGCTTGGGGATAATCACTTGGTAGCCAAGTTTTTCCAGCAGCAAAATGGCTTTTTGGCCGATTTCCACATCGTTGTAATTGCTGAATTCGTCGCAGAAAAGATAAACAAGCCCCCCAGCCCCCGAAGGGGGAGTTTCGGCATTTGCAGGGATACTATTTTGGAAGGCAACCCCGGAACGCACCGGGGTTGTTTGGTTGCGCTTTTGGTGCCATTGCCGCAAAGTGGTTGCGGCCAGCAGCGGCACGGTGCGGTCGGGATGGAAACCGACAATGGTGTTGGCAATCCGCCGGAAGGCCGGGGTTTTGAATACCAGATTATACGCCCACGGCACATACGAGGCGATTCCCGAAAGCGCACTGAAATTGGCGATCAGCCGGGCGCGCATCGGCACGCCGTGCACATCGTGGTGGTGCTGCATGAACTCGGCCTTGAGCTTGGCCACGTCCACATTGGAGGGGCACTCGGACTTGCAGCCCTTGCACGAGAGGCACAAGTCCATGACTTGTTTGACAGCGGCCATGCCCGTCCGGTCTGACGGAAACGGCCCGCCCGTTTGTCCTTCCGGAGTGGTTTTTGTCAGCCATTCGCGCAGGATGTTGGCCCGTGCGCGGGTCGTGTCCTTTTCGTTGCGGGTGGCCATGTAGCTGGGGCACATGGTGCCGCCCGACAGGTGGGTCTTGCGGCAGTCGCCCGAACCGTTGCACTGTTCGGCGTGGCGCAGTATGCCGGCTTGTTTCTCAAAACTGAAAACGGTCTTGAAATCGGTTGTGGGCTGCCCCGGCACGTAGCGCAGGTGTTCATTCATGGGCGGCGTACTGGTAATCTTGCCCGGATTGAAGATGTTGTCCGGATCCCAAGTCTGTTT
>JAYWIH010000197.1:0-27041 GCA_043789005.1 Sphingobacteriales bacterium | reverse complement strand
TTCTCCCCTCTCAGCAGCAGAGGGGCGAAAAAAAAGGGAGCCTCTGCTCCCCTCTCAGCAGCAGAGGGGCCGGGGGTGAGGTGTTTTCGGTGCAAACCGTTTTCACACAACCCTGTATCGGACATCCAGAAATAGTATGTTTCAAAAAGCCCAAACCCCGCCGTTCATCCCCCATCGCATCCGTCCAGCCCGGTAAATGTCAAAATCCCACAAAGTACCTTGTTTTGCATAGTACCTGTCATTACTTTTGTATCGTTCGGTCGGAACAGTTGGTTTGCCGGGGCGCACAATCCAGACCGACCAAGTTCTGCCAGTCCGGTTTTGTTTTCATACTTAAATGCTGATACAATGAACGTCGAAAATACACAGGTGCAGATGCGGAAGGGTATTTTGGAATTCTGCATCCTCCACATCATTGCCCGTGGCGAGGTGTATGCCTCCGATATGCTCACCGAACTCACCGCCGCCCGGATCATGGTGGTGGAAGGCACGCTGTACCCGCTGCTGACGCGCCTTAAAAACGCGGGCTTGGTCGAGTACAAGTGGGTGGAGTCGCAGTCGGGGCCGCCGCGCAAATACTACACGCTCACCGAAACGGGCAGGCAATTCCTGAGTGAATTGCAGCAGACTTGGGGCGAACTGATGGCATCCACGCACCAGATCATGCACAAAAACGGCACAATCCGGCCACCGGCCGATGAAGAAATAACCGGCGGATTATGAAAACCCGTCAGGCAAGCGGCATTTCAAAGGTTACCCAAACCCCCATCACTCATCAAAGTTTGTCTTCCCATTTCCCGAGAACATCATGAAAAAGACAATCAGTATCACCATCAGCGGCATTATTTTCCATATTGAGGAAGACGGCTACGAAAAGCTGAAAACCTACTTGGCTGACATCCAACGCTACTTCGCCACTTACGAGGACGGCGCGGAAATATCGTCGGACATTGAAAACCGCATCGCCGAGATTTTCGCCGGCAAAGTGGGTGCGGGCAAGCAAGTGATCACGTATGAAGATGTGGACACGCTGATTGCCACCATGGGCGGCATCCCTGACTTTGAGGCCATTGCCGATGAGGAGCCGCCGGTGGGAGCCAGCAGGCCCGGCCAGAATAGTATCTTTGAAAAAGCCCAAACCTCAACGCTTGGCACGGCCAAACGCCTTTACCGCGACCTGAGCCGCAAGGTGCTGGGCGGCGTTTGTTCGGGCATTGCCGCCTATTTTGAAATGGATCCGGTTTGGATCAGGCTGCTGTTTCTGGGCACGCTGCTTGATTTGTTTTTCCTGCCGGGCCGTTTTTCGGGCTTTGCGCTGCTGAGCTACATCATCCTTTGGATTGTGGTGCCGGGTTCGGGTACGGTGGCCGAAAACCGCGATTACAAGAAACTTTACCGCGACCCCGAAACCAAGACGCTGGGTGGTGTGTGCGCCGGTTTGTCGGCCTATTTCGGCGTGGATGTGGCCGTGGTGCGGCTGCTGTTTGTGGTGGCGCTGCTGTTTTTTGGCAGCGGCCTGCTGCTCTACATCATCCTGTGGGTGAGTATGCCCGAAGCCAATACGCTCACCGAAAAAATGGCGATGCAGGGCGAACCCGTCACGCTGTCGAATATTGAGGCCAATGTAAAAAAAAACATTCAGGGCGACGGTAACGCCACCGAAAACACGCTGACCAAGATTGTGCTGTTTCCGTTCCGCGCCATCGCCGTGGTGATTGCTGCCCTGACCAAAGCCTTGGGGCCGCTGGCGGTTTTCCTGGTCGAGGCCGTCCGCATCTTTGCCGGAGTCATCATCATGGTTGTCGCCGTCAGCTTCCTGATCGGTTTTGTGACCTTGCTGGCGGCGCGGCTGGGCCTGGGCAGTTTCCAAGCAACCGACCGCTACATCCATGTGTTTCCCAACCAATTCTGGTTTGTGGACGCACCCGTGTGGACGTGGCTGGCGGGCGGGCTTGCGTTTGGTATTCCGGTGCTTTTCTTCGCCATTCTGGGTGTGGGCCTGCTGGCCAAACGCAACGTGGTGAAGCCCACCGTTGCCTGGACGCTTTTCAGTCTTTGGATTGTGGGCATAATCGGCTCCGTACTCAGCATACCGGTAGTGGCCAGCCAGTACCAGAAGGAATCGTCGTACGAAAAAACCGTCGGCTTTTCCGCAGGCGACCGCGGATTGCGTCTTGCCCTCAACGACATTGATGAAGACCGCCAGCAACGCCCGCGCCTGGAACTGGAAGGCTACAACGGCAGCGACCTGAAACTGGTGCAGACCTTCACCGCCCGTGGCAGCACGCGGGAGGAAGCACAAAAAAACGCCCAGATGATTGACTACCAAGCCACCCTGAGCGATACAACGCTGGCTTTTGATTCCAATTTTGAATACAAGGAAAATGCGCGTTTCCGGAACCAGTCGCTTTCCATGAAATTGTACATTCCCTACGGCAAGCAATTCAGCGTGGATGCGGATGTGCGCGACATTCTGGAAAATACCTTGGAACGCAACGGCTACGATGATTATTCGCTGGACGACAATCTGTTTGCCTTCAACCAGCAGGAAGGCTTGGTATGCGTGACTTGCACCGAAGAAAAAAACTATGACGACAAGGATTTTTACAACAACGGCAAACGTTACGACTACCGCGATTTTCAGGAACTGACTGTCAGCGGGCCGTTCAAGGTGGTTGTTGAGCAGGACGACCGGTACCGGGTGGCCGTGGAAGGCAACCCGGACGATGTGGAAAATGTGGAGTTTGACCTTGATGGCAATGAATTGAAAATCCGCTGGCGCAAGGATTTTCTGGATTGGGACTGGGATAACAATTCGCGCATCACGCTGCGCATCACCATGCCCAAAGCCGAAAAGCTGGCTTTCTCCGGCGCAACCGCGTTTGAAGTGAACGACTTCGACGACCTCGACGCACTGGACATCAGCGTGTCGGCGGCGGCACGTGGCGAAATCGAAGCCAATGCCAACCGCCTGACTGCCAACGTGGATGCTGCTGGACAACTGACCTTGCGCGGCAACGCTAAAGACTTGGAGGCCAACGTGACCAGTGCCGCCAAACTAAGTGCCTACGATCTGGAAACCGAAACCGCCGAAGTGACCGCCAACAGCGGAGCCTCCGTTGAGGTGAACGCCAAAGACCGGCTCGAAGCCGATGCCAACAGCGGCGGCAGCATCCGATACCGGGGCGGTGCCCGCCTGCAAGGAAAGTCCAACAGCGGCGGCTCCATTGACCGCGACTGAGGAACGGCCAAAATAGTATCTTTTGAAACGCAGAAACCTCCCGCCAACGGGAGGTTTTTGCGTTTTGGGGAAATAGTCCGGGAAAATAGTATGGTTGAAAATGCCCAAACCCGCTCACGTCCGCACGCCGAATTGCGGCGGCTTGGCACAAGTGCAAACCAGCCGGGCGGGCTGGCACTACTTTGGTATGCCTTGGCTCAAAGGAAACCCTCAGGAAATAGTTTCTTTTTTCTTTGATATTCCGCCTTTTTTGTTACAATTTACGCCCTAAAATCCATACCCTATGAGAAAAATCAGTTTACACCTCACCATTTTCATGTCACTCGTGGCGATTTTGCTGGTTTCCACAACGGCAACGGCGCAACGGCAGCGGCAGCGCGGCTCCATCCGCAACTCCAAGCTTTACCGGGGCATGAGCAACTACGGCGTGATGAAACTGTCGGCGGGTGCGGGCAGTTCCACGTATTTCGGCGATTTGTGCGAAACCGGCGACTGCATCAGCGCGCGTCCGTATTTCAACTTGGGGTTCGACTACCGTTTCGGCGGCCGGGTTCGGGCCCGATTGGAAGGAGCCTATTTCCGGCTTTCCTCCAAGGATGCGGGCGGCAAGAATGCGGTGCGCAACCTGTCGTTCCGTTCGGGCAACATTGAGGTGATTGCCACTGGAGTCTTTGAATTTTTCCCCTACAACAAGTTTTTCAACCAGCGTCCGCTGTTTAGCCCATACTTGTTTGCCGGCATTGGCTTTACGTATTTCACGCCCCGCGCCAATTACGAGGGGTCGTGGTACACGCTGCCCCGCTATGATACCGAGGGCGTGAATTACAACCAGTTCGGCCCGGTCATCCCGTTTGGTGCTGGTGTGCAGATTGCCCTTGCCCCCCAGTGGGATTTGGCCCTGGAAGTGGGCTACCGCAAGCTGTTCACCGATTACCTCGACGATGTGAGCACCGTGTACAAGGCCAATGGCAGTTTCACCGACCCGAGGGCTGCCAACTTGGCCGACCGCACGGCAGAACTGAATTCCGGTGTGCCGACGTATGACAGCAACGATGGCGTACACTGGAACGAGGGGCATCAGCGCGGAAACCCCAACAGAAAGGACACGTACATTGTGCTGGCGGCCAAAGTGGAATACACCATCAACCCGTTGGTTAAAACGCGGCGCAGCAACATGAAATTCAAGAAGCCCAAATTCTCCACCGGATCGAGCAGCCCCCGACGCAAAAAACGCAAATAACCGCCATTTTGGGCCTTGTTTGCCACGGCAACCCGAAACTTTCGGGTTGCTTTTTTGTTGGCGGATACCGGAACTTGCACCTTCATGCCGATAATCCATTTGAACCATAACTAACCCGATGACTGACAGGAAATTTGCCCGCGAATCGTTGACCACCATGACGGAAATGACCTTTCCCAACCACACCAACGGCCTCAACAACCTGATGGGCGGCTGGCTCATGTACTGGATGGACATTGTGTCGGCCATTGCCGCCCAGCGCCATTCGGGCAACATTGTGGTCACCGCCTCGGTGGATAACATTTCCTTTGCCGAACCCATCAGCTTGGGCGATGTGGTCACGCTCAAGGCGCAGGTAACGCGGGCCTTCAACACGTCCATGGAAATCCATATTGAGGCATGGGCCGAAAACGTGCTGAACAAACGCAAGATGCCCACGAACAAAGCCTTCTTCACCTTTGTTGCCTTAGACAAGGACGGCAAACCCGCACGCGTGCCCGAGCTGGAGCCAGAAACCGACGAGGAAAAAGCCCTGTATGCCAGTGCCTTGCGCCGCCGCCAACTGCGCCTGATATTGGCGGGCCGCATGAAACCCGACGATGCCAGCGAATTGAAAGCGATTTTCGACATGGATTGACCCGTAGGGGCGACCCTTGCGGTCGCCCGACTTCGAGGGGTTTGGGCTTTCCGGAAGATACTATTTTGCCGGAACCGGAATTTATTGGATTACGGGATTCTCGGGATGGAACCGGAATGCAGGTCAGACACTGCGTGTCAGACCGCCTGCCTGTACGCCACGGCGCACGAATCGGCAGACGGGGTATCGCGCATCGGCTTCCGGGCGAACTGGCGGGTTTGGGGTTTTTGAAAGATACTGTTTTTGTCTTGAATCGCGGACAGGCACGGATGCCGCAGATTGCGCGGATGCTTTTTTTCTTTTATCCGCGCCATCCGTGTAATCGGCGGCCATCCCTGTTTGCCGACAGGCAGGCGCGACTCAAGACAAAGACAGGTTTGAGTTTTTTGAAAGATACTATTTTCGATGGCTCCAAATGGCCGCCGCGCGACTGCGAAGGTCGCCCCTACCATACAGCCATGAAACAAACCATAGAATTATCGTTGCCGCCGGAAGTGGCCTTTGACGAAATCCGGCTGGAACAGGAAATCCGGTCCGGCCTCCGCATTCCGTCCGGCAATCCGGCCAGCATCCGCCAGACGCGCCGCTCCATTGATGCGCGGGGCAGGCAAGTAAAGGTCAATATCTCCGCCGAGGTTTACCTCAACGAGCCGCTCCCGCCGCTGTTGTCCTTCCAAAAGACTTATCCCGACGTGAGCCGCAGTCCGGCGGCCATTATCGTTGGGTGCGGCCCGGCGGGAATGTTTGCCGCCCTGCGCCTGATCGAATGCGGCATCAAACCAGTTGTGCTGGAACGCGGCCGGGACGTGCGCGGCCGCCGACGCGATTTGGCGGCCATCACCAAGAACCACGTGGTTAATCCCGATTCTAATTACTGCTTCGGCGAGGGCGGGGCGGGCACTTACTCGGATGGCAAGCTCTACACCCGTTCCAAAAAGCGCGGCGATGTGCGGCGCATTCTGGAAATACTGGTGACCCACGGTGCAACCGAGGAAATTCTGGTGGAGGCGCACCCGCACATCGGCACCAACAAACTGCCCCAAGTGGTCACCGCCCTGCGCGAAAGCATCTTGAACGCGGGCGGCGAAATCCATTTCGATACCCGGATTGTTGATTTTGTGCTGATTAACGGTGAAATGCGCGGCGTGGTCACGGCCAGCGGCGATACCATTGAGGGCATCGGCGTGATCCTGGCTACCGGCCACTCGGCCCGCGACATCTTTGAATTACTTCACGCCAAGAACATCCTCATCGAGGCCAAACCCTTTGCCATGGGCGTACGCATTGAGCATCCGCAGGAATTCATTGACAGTGTGCAGTACCATTTCAAAACTCCCCTGCCTCATTGGGGTGGGGGAGGAGCCGGGAATGGGGTTCTGCCACTCACGCGCAGCCATCACCTGCCAGCCGCCTCGTATTCGCTGGTGGCGCAGGCCAAATTCAAGGGCGCGGAAAAGGGCGTTTTCTCGTTCTGTATGTGTCCGGGCGGCTACATTGTGCCTTCGGCCACGGCTCCGGGCGAAATCGTGGTGAACGGAATGTCGCCCTCGCGCCGTGATGGAAAATTTGCCAATTCGGGCATGGTGGTCTCGGTGGATGAATCGGACTGGCAGCCATATACCCGCTTTGGCGTGTTGGCCGGCTTGGAGTTGCAGAAAACACTGGAACAAAACGCTTTCCGCGCGGCGGGTGGCACGCAAGCCGCCCCCGCCCAAAAACTGATGGACTTTGTGCATGACAAGGTTTCAACCGCGCTGCTGCCCACTTCGTACCAGCCCGGCTTGGTGGCAATCCGGATGGGCGAAATCCTGCCGCCGCCCATTGCCGTGCGGCTGCGCGAAGGCTTGCAGGCATTTGGGAGCCAAATGCGCGGCTACCTGACCAACGAGGCGCAGATGGTGGGCGTGGAAAGCCGGACTTCCTCGCCAGTGCGCATTCCGCGAGACAAGGAAACGCTGGAACACGTGCAGGTGGGGCGGCTGTTTCCGTGCGGCGAAGGGGCGGGCTACGCGGGCGGCATTGTTTCGGCGGCCATGGATGGCGAACGGTGTGCCGAAAACCTGGCGGCCAAATACGTAAAGGGGTGAAAACGAAACGTACAAAAACAACAAAACAAAAAAAGTGCGAAAATCGCACAAAAGGGGGGTTTGGAACGTGTGGGTGCTGTTTTTGGTGTGGTGCGGAAAATGCGCCAAAAAAAAACGAAACGTACACGGCTTTCCTTTTGAGTGTTATTTAAGCGGCTTTTTGGGTGGTGCATCTTCCAAGCGGATTAAGCGGGATTCAAGTTCGGAAAGGCGGGTTTCCATGGGGGTTTGGGGGCGGAAACGGGTGCTCAGGTAGGCTACGGGCTGCCATATTTCGAGTATTTCGGCGTGATCCACGACTATGGGCGGGTAGGCGGGGTTTTCGCTGCCCAGGATGAGCCTGCCACCGCTCAGGAACCCGCTCAATGCCCGCTTAATGGCTATTCCCTCGGTGTTGGTGACCAGCACGCACAGTTGTTCCTTCTTGATTTCGGCCAAGTGCTCGACCCAGCGGCAGACGGCTATATCCTTCTCGTAGAGCATCGGCTCCATTGATGCGCCCTGCACCTCAAAAGCCCTGAAAGTGCCGTTATTGAGGCCGGGAAGGCGGTAGGAGGGCAGTTTCTCCATGTACTCGGCATCGCCGTAGCCGGACAGGTAGCCCGCCCTGGCCCTGGCCGAGACAAGCACCACATTCTCCTTGCCTTGCGGGTCCACGACCACCACCTGCGGCATTTGCGACTTTTCGCGCACCCCGTACCCCTGCCCCGCCTCCCTTTCCTGAACCAGATTTGGCATTAGGTGTACACTTGGGTGTACATTTTCGGGTACATTTTCCTCGGCTTTTTTTTCGGGCGTTATTTTTATTAGGTGTACATTTTGTGTTAAATCTTGGCTAATCAAATCTTCGAGTGTGACCCCGAAGCGTCTGGCCATCCTCAAAAGCATCTCCGGCTTAGGAACCGACTGCCCCCGCTCGTAATTATTCCAAGTCGTCCTTTTTGCGCCAATATCCTCAAAATCGGACTGATTTAAGCCTTTCGCCTCCCTAAGTGTGCGTAAATTCTTGGCTATGTGATTCATGGGTCAAAAAAGTATATTGAAAATAATTGACTTAAAATTTGACAGTCAAGTTTTAAGTCATACATTTGTCCTGTTGAATAACCACAGCAAAACAAATGTAACCAAAACACCCCGAAAAACATGGAAAACGAACCGAAAACAGCGCGAACGGGGCCAAAAAAGGCCCGAACGACCCCCCATTTGACAGCCGAATTTTCACACAAAAGGCGGATGAAGCGCGATTTCCTGACGCGGCACGTGGCCGAAAAGACCGGATACAGCATGAGCATGGTGCGGCAGGTGCGGTGCGGGACTTATGAGAATGTGGAGATAATGGAGGCCCTGCTGGAAGCCCAGGAAAAGTTTAAGGAACTGCTTGAAACCACAATCCCCGCACGGCAATGAAAACGACAATGAATGACCAACTCGGTTTTATGCTAACGCTGCGCCGCGTGCAGTGTGACCTGGCCGCACGGATGGAGCAGGAAAATGACGGCCCGCTGGTGCGGGTGGCGCGGGAGAACATTGCAATCATTGACTCGATTGTGGCCGTACTGGCCCGCGAATCGGCGGCGGAGGCCGGGCAGGAAAAGGAAAAGCCCCTTACGATAAAGGGGCTTAATGAATTTCTCAGCCGGGTTGTGGCGGATCTGGATGCGGCCGCGCCTGCTCAATCTCCCGTCGCACCTGCTCCGGGGTCTTGCCCAGCAGGGGTGCCATTGACTGGCAGTAATGATCCAGTAACGCCTTGAAGGCGGGGCTTTGGGCCACCAGGCCCCTCAGCAAATGCCCGATCTGCCTGCGGTATTCATCTTCTTCTTCCATGGGTGGGTAAAATTAAAGTGGGCCATAACCTAACGAAAAAAAACAAATGAAAACGATTGACGAGGTATTGTTCCTGGAGTTCGGCGAGATGCTGGAAGCGGGCATTTCGGAAAACACGCTGAAACAAGCCAAAAAATGCGATTACAAATCCTGGCATTTCATGGACGACCCGGCCGACAACCGGCGGGTGCTGATAGGGTACGAAAAGCTGAAACCGGCCTACAAGGAGCAGGTGAAAAAGCGGTTTGGCGACCCCTACGCCTACGCGGCAAAGAACCCGCTGCGTGACATGGTGGAGCCCGACCACGCGGCCGAGGCCTGGTTCATGGCGCACCGCTACCGGGGCACGGACGGCTACGACAAGGCTTTGCCCATGCCGGTGGTGGCCAAATACACGCGGCAGGCGGCATGGCTGAATATGCTGCTGGCGGTGAAACGCGACGAGCGGTTGGTGAAGAAGGGCCTGAAACTGACGATGGAGGCATTCTACAACCAAGTGCAGGAACTGAACAAGCACGACGGGCTGGAACTGCCGACAAGCTACCGGCGGCTGCTGGCCAAGCGCGACGAGTATGAGGCTGGAGGCTACGCGGCACTGGTGAGCTGGAAGTTCGGCAACACGCAGGCGGCGAAGGTGAGCGACGAGGTGGCCGAGGCCAAACTGCTGGAAATGCTGGCCGACGGGAACCAGCACGACGACGCGTTTGTGTGCGCAAAGTACAACCGGTGGGCGGCCGACAACGGCTACAGGAACGTGGATGCCTCGACGGTGGGCATCTGGCGGCGCAAGCGCGAAATGCACATAATCATGCAGCGCGAAGGCAGCGCGGCCCTGAACGCCAAGTACATCCAGCAGGCCAAGGGCATGAGGCCGAGCCGGCCCTTATATATGGTGGAGAGCGACGACAACCACCTGGACTTGCTGTTTGAGGATGCCGCCACCGGCAACCGCTACGCCCGCTACAAGGCCATCGTGGTGATGGACTCCTATAATGACTACGTGCTGGGCTACGCCTACGCAACCGAACTGAGCATTGAACTGGTGCGGGCGGCCTACGCCAACGCGATGTACCACATAAAGGAACTGACGGGCGGCTGGCACCTGCCGCACGAGATAAAGACCGACCGCTGGGCACTGGCCACGCTGCGGCCGTTTTACAGCGCGATAGGCCACTACATGGATTCGCCGGTGCTGAGCAAGCACCGGGGCTACATAGAGCAGTTTTTCGGGCACGTGCATTGGAAACGCTGCCTGAAGGCCGGGGCCAACAACTACACCGGCAACAACATGACGGCCACCCACCGGGGCGTGAACGTGGAGGCTGTGGCGGCCAACGCCAGGAACCGTCCGCTGCTGGGCCGCGAGAGCGAGACGCAGGTGGAGGCTTTTTTCCATAACCTGCGGCACTTTTCGCTGAAGGAAGACCAGCCGAGCCGCCAGCAGAAGTGGCTGCAAGCCTGGAGCCTGATGGATGCCGCGCAAAAACGCCCGGTTTCGGACGAGCAGTTTTTGCTGAAGTTCGGCATCACGCACAACCCCGGAAACCCGATACAGATAAGCAACCGGGGTGTGGAGCCGCAGATACAGGGCGTAAAATACAGCTACGACCTGGATGTTGCCCACCTGCGCGAATACATAGGAAAACCGGTGCAGGTGGTGTATGACCCCTACGACATGAGCCGGGTGCTGCTGACCGACGGGCAGAGCCTGCGGATCATGGCCCGGTCGGCGCAACTGCACAGCCGCGCCCTGGCCGATGCCACCGAGGGCAGCAGGGCTTTCCTGAATGCGACGCTGGGAGAAAAGCGCGACACGGTGAAGTACGTGGCCGATGCCAGCGACCGGCGCAAGCAGATACTGACCAGCTTGGGCACCGACGCGGAAAGCCTGCTGACGGGCGGCATGGTGCTGAAGGGCCCCAAGCAGCAGGCCGAACAGGACTTCCAGCGGCAATACATTGAGTTGCAGCAGCCGCAGCCACCCCGGAAAACGGGCAATCCATACCTTGACCAGATGTAAAACCCCTTGCCCACCGCAATCCCGTTCACCTCCCACCCACTCAGAAAACGCTTAATGACATGAAAGAGACCAAGAATCACCGCAAAAAAAAGGGATACCGGTTCCTGTCGGATGAAAAATGTTTCGCCCACCACGGCTATCCGAACGAAGACCAGAACCTGGAATACAAGAGCTACATGAGGACCATCTGTTTTGAGGACTATAACAAGGAAATAGCACTTCGGCGGACGGACGACACGGTTTACGACCTGTTCAACTACCTGCACCTGACGGAATCGGAGACGATTTCGCGGATCAAACCCGAAAGCCTGTTCCCCGTCCTTTACATAAACTGAAAAACAGTATCCCTTGAAAACAAGAAACCCCCGCTGTTCGAGCAGCGGGGGCAACAATAAACCTTCAATTAAACACCGCAAATGTATGCTAAACGAATCGCAAAAGAAAAAGACGCAGGAACTGCTGGTGCAGTTCGTGGAGGGCTACCCCTCGCAGGCCCAGGCCGCCAAGGTGTTCAAAAACATCTCGGAGGCCAACATCATCAACATACGGAAGGGCAACTGGGACAGCATCAGCGACAAGATGTGGCGCAACGTGGCCGAGCAACTGGGCCACAACCTGAACGGCGAGTGGTTTGCCGCACCCACGGCCAACTACCGCACGGGCTTCGCCTTCTTCGAGGACAGCCGCCAGTACGGCAACGTGTTTGCGATTGCCGCCAGCGCGGGCAGCGGCAAAAGCTACCTGGCCGAGCAGTACCGCCTGCAAACCCCGCACGTGTACATAATAACCTGCGCCGAATACATGAACCGCAAGGTGTTTTTGCAAAACCTGCTGGAGCAGATGGGCCGCCCGGTGGACGGCACGGTGAGCGAACTGATAGACCGGACGGTGGACAACCTGCGCCGGATTGAGCGGCCGTTGCTGATCCTTGACGAGTTCGACAAGCTGACCGATGCCTCGATGTATTTTTTCATCACCTTATATAATAGGCTCAAGGGCAAGTGCGGCATCGTGCTGATGGCCACCGAGTTTTTGGTCAAGCGCATCAAGCGCGGCCGGGCGTTGCAGCGCAAGGGCTACGACGAGATACACAGCCGGATAGGCCACACGTTCGTGGGCTTCGGCAGGAACACCTACGAGGAGATACGGCGGATATGCCAGGCCAACGGCATGGATGATGCCCATGCCATACGGGAGATTTTCAACAGCTACGAGGGCGATTTGCGGCGGCTGGAACGGCTGGTGCACAAGCACCGCATGACAACCGCCATGGAAAACGCTCAAAACCCGCTTAAAATGATTCAGGATGAAAGCAACTGACACGAACGGCGCATTGGGTGCGCCGCAACCCGCAACGCAGTGGGAAGCCCTCAAGGCCCGCGCCATGCGGCTGACCGGAATGGACGAAATGGCCTACGCCGAACTGGTGTTTGAGCAGGGCCTGCAATACCTGGGCAGTTACTGGCAGCACCGCGTAAATGCGGCCCAAATTTTCGGCCACAGCCGCCGCTACTGGCTCTGGTGGCGCAACCTGTGGGCACGCCAAGATGAACTGCTGCTGCCCATGCTGGAAGAGATATTGGAAGACAGCATTAACGAGGGTCGGTATGTGGATGTCTGGCAACTGCGCGACACCTACACCGACGAACACAGCGGCGCGAAGCTGGCCACCCGCAAATGGCCCCACTCGAAATGGGAGCGGTGGCTTACGGAGGAAACAGGCAATGAATCGGACAACTTAAACCCACAGGCAAAATGAACCCACAGGCAACGAATGCGCAGGAAATGAACGTGAACCCAAATGCGACTGCCGGTTACGCCACGCTGTTCTGGCAGTTTGACCCACGGGAACTGGCCAAGATGCACGCGGCCGAATACGAGTACCGCCGCACCTGGCTGGAAAACAAGGTTGCCGGTTGCGAGAAAAAGCTCGCCGAGGGCATACTCTCGCCGAAGCTGCGCGTGGCGGTGCTCGAGGACATGGTCATGTACAACGACATACTGCGCATCATGTACCAGCGCGACGAGCGGCTGGCCGAAGTGGTGCGGATGGACGGAAAGGAGGCTGGCCATGCGCATTGACACGGCCCGCGCCGCCCGCACGCTGCTGGCCGTGGTGCTGGCCCTGCTGGTGGGCACATTGTGCCTGAGTGTATGCGGATGATGCAGAATAGTATGTTTCAAAAACCCCAAACCCCCGCCGAAATGAGAAAGATAAAAGACCGGATGCTGCACGTTACGTTTGCCTTCGTTGGCCTGGTGGCCATCGTGGCCGTGGTAACCATAGAGTTTGTGCGCTGCGATGTTTTCGGGTTCAAGACCCTGTTCCCCGACGAAGACGACCGCTACGATTACTGAACCGGCAGGAACCATCAAAAATAGTATCCTTTAAAAACCCCAAACCCCCAATTAAACCCCCACCCAACATGACAAAGACCAAGACAATAGTGCCAACGGCCCCGCAAGTGACAATGGAGGAACTGGAAACCGCCATCAGCGCGTACCGCGAAGTGTGGCTGAGAAAGGCCCAGATTGACGGGCAACTCAAGGAAATGCGCGAAAGCATCGCCGCCGAATGCGCGGGTTATTTTGAATCGGCACAGGCCGACGGCCACAGCCTGCGGCTGGGTGGCTGCACCATCGCCAACACGCTGGTGAGCCAGGTGCTGGTACCCGAAGACATGAGCCACGCCAACGACAAGAAGCTTGCGCGGTTCATGAAGCTCTACCCGCAGGCGGTGAAAGTAGATATGAGGAAGGACTTCCTCAAAAACATTGACTTGGCGGCCTGGGGCATCGTGGTGGAGGAAACGCGCAAGGTGACCATCACCGTGACCGACCGGAACGACGGAAAGGAGGCGGGCAATGTGTGAGGAAGCACTGAACCAACACGGCGGCCGGCTGTCCAGGTACCAGACCTTCAACGGATCGGCGCAAGGCGACTACCTGTCTGTGCAGCCATTGAAGGGCGAAGCGGGCTACACGGGCGTGTACCACCTGTGGAACAGGCAGACGGGCGGGTACATCTGGTTCTACCAGACCGGGGCGCAGGCCACGCAGGCCGAGGCGGCGGAACTGGTGGAGCGGATATTCCCGCTCATGCCGAAGGTGAACCGCGAATATTTGGACAATTTTTGTCCTGACGGAAAGGAGGCGGGCCATGCGTGATGAAACCCATCCGTACCAGCCGGAAAACCCGCCCGCCAAAGCCGCCGACAAGACGGCGGCAGAATGGCGCGCCAAGCTGGTGGTTGCCGAAAACGGCATGATTGACGTTCAGGCGACTGTGGCCAGCTTCATCCGCGACGAGAGCCACGTGGCCATCAGGCATTTTGAAGCCGGATTGCGGCGGTATTTCATGGACAAGCCGGGCAACCGGCGCAGCCAGGGCATTGCCACCTGCGCAAATTTCCTGATGGTGTTGTACCACACGATAAGCCCCTTGCCCACCGCAATCCCGTCCAAGCCATGAAAGCCGTGAAACTGAAGCTGAACAAGCAGGAAGCCCGGCTGATGGCCGAGAACCTGACGGTGCTGGTGCAGATGGTGCCCGAGCGGGGCGACTACGGCAAGGATGGCGCGGGCGAATACGAGTGGGCCACCGACCGGGTGCTGCTGGGGCTGGTGGCGCGGCTGTGGCACAAGTATTACACGCGGCTGCTGGCCTGCGACCCGGCCGGGGCGGTGTCCATAACCCTGCCCGAACCCTACGCCCTGGCCTACCGCACCTGCCTGACATGTTTCGAGGTGGTACTGCCCAGCCAGGACCACCGGATGCTGGCCTTTGAAACCTGCAACACCATACACCAAGCAACCTGCTGAACCATGAAAAAGCCCATATTCGATTTCTCGTACAACTGGAACAACAAGCTCGACTGCCAGTTTTTCACCACGTTCCGGCTGCACAACCCGCAAAAACACATCCTGAACATGGAGTGCGAGGTGTACCTGAAGGGCCACCACCACAAGAACGGCAAGATTGCGGACGTGCGCAAAATGACCCTGGCGCAGGTGAACCCGTTCATTGCCGGGCTGGATGCGGGCTACGATGTGGCCAGCTTCCAGAAGATAGTCCGCACCATGTACAGCAAGAAAGTGCCCGACGTGGAGACCGCGCTGTTTGATTTGGTGCTGATACAGACGGTGCCCTGAGTGGCCGCGATTCGCGACACCCCGGAACGGTGGGCCGGGGTGTTTTTTTACGGCCATTCCGGACGAGTCGGGGGCCAAAATGACAGCGAAAACCGTCGGGTTGGGGGCCAATGTGATGCAAAAAGTGCCTGAGTTACCCCCCAACTGATAGGTTTTAAGCCCCAGTTTACACCCCTTTTCCATTCCTAACCTATTGACAACCAAACAAATGGATTCGATTGACATGGTAAACATCATCGGGATAAAGAAACTGAAACAGAAAAAATATGAGACACTGCAAGGATTGCCAAGCGAAATAACACGCAGTTTCGGGGATTTCTCACCCTGCATCCGGATGCTGATATGGGGCGAGAGCGGCAACGGAAAGACCAGCCTCATGCTGCGGATACTCAAGACGCTGGCTCCCCACGGACGCACGCTGTACATATCGTTGGAAGAGGGCCACGAACTGAGTATGCAGCGGAACGTGCGCCAGCAACTGCCCGAAATAGAGCACGGCATTGATTTCGGCGACCACACCGTGACGCTGGGCGAACTGCGCAAGCTGCTCGACAAGCAGCGTTCGTACCAGTTCGTGATCATTGACAGCGTGCAGTACTGGCGCATCAAGGAAGAGCAGTATTTCCGGCTCAGCAAGGACTACCCGCGCAAGGGCTTCGTGTTCCTGAGCCACGCCGATGGCAAACGGCCCAAGGGCAGCGTGGCCGATGCCATCCGGTACGATGCGGGCATAAAAATACGCGTGGAGGGCTACATCGCCTTCGTAATTTCGCGCTACGGCGGCAACCTGCCGCTGGTGGTATGGGAAAAGGGCGCACGCACCTACTGGGGCGGGGATTATGAGAAGATAACCAAGGGGCTGGTTGCAAAACCCGAAAAACCCGCGAAAACCAAAACCAAACCGAAAGCCGCCCATGAAGAGATTCCTTTTGACCAGCCCCAACTTTGACGGCGAACTGCGGCTGGTGTACGGCCCCGACAACTGGGTGCTGGGCATAGACCTGACCGCCTGCCAGATGCGCCAGAACCAACTCGAATACTTCCTGCGCCGCGTGCCGGCGGTGTACACCAAGGAAAGCTGGATGGAGGCTTTCGGCAGGGCGCAACTGACGGTGGTGGTGGAGGATGTGGCCGTGAGCTTCGATGATTTCTGGGAAGCCTACGGCCTGAAGCGCAACCGCAACCGCTGCGAACCGCTCTGGAAAAAGATGGGAGCGGCAGACCGCACCAAGGCCATCCACGGCCTGAGTGCCTACACGCGGCACCTGCAACTGAACCTGTGGAAAAACAGGGCCGACCCCGATACCTACCTGCGAAGGCGGTACTGGAAAAATGATTGGAAATAGTATCTTTTGAAAAGCCGAAACCCCCACCCACTCAGAAAACACTTAGAGCCATGGCAAAGACCGTAGAACTGATCACCCCGGAGCAACTCAAGGCCGTGCATACGCTGTACGGCAAGGTCAAGCCGCCGATAGACAAGTCGGAAATGATTTTCTGCTATTCGGACTACCGCACGCACTCCAGCCGCGAGCTGACAAAAAAGGAGGCGGCAGACCTGATCAAGGCCCTGAAGTCTTTTGTGCCCACGCCGCACGAGGCGGCCAGCGACAAGATGCGCAAGAAGATCATATCCATGGCCCACGAAATGGGCTGGCGGCTGGAAAGCGGCCGCATTGACATGGCCCACGTGAACGCGTGGTGCCGCAAGCACGGCCACGCCAAAAAGTACCTGGACAATTACACCTACGAGCAGTTGCCCGCACTGGTGACCCAGTTCGAGAAAGCATACGAGTCGTACATGGCCGGACTGGACAAGACCGCCTGAAAACACCCGAACCCTTAAACCCAACCGCAAAATGAACTATTTCGCAAAGAAAAACGCCTGCCTGGCGGCAAAGAACAAACTCCAGGAAGCGGCCTACCTGGCCCTGCGCAACTCGGACATGGTGCTGGTGGACAACGCGGTGGATTTCATCAAGGTGCTAAAGGCGACCCTCGCCGACCTGGAGAAAAAGCACCCGCGCTGCAACCCCGACTGCGTGAAGGTGCGCTACACGGTGTACGCCTCGGAAGATGTGGTTGTGAACGTGGGGCCGAACTTCATGGGCTACACGCTCTACCGGGTGCGCGGCCACATGGCCCCGGCACAAAAAACCGTTTGAGCAAGACAAGTTTTTAGTTAGATAATGCGGAAAGTCCCGGTTCTGTGAGCCGGGACTTTTTTTGTGTTTACTTTTTGGCGGTTTCAATCATTAAGGGTTTGAGGATTTGAAAACATACTATTTCCAACCAAAAACAAACAGGGATATGCTCAAGGGATTATTGATTGCCGGCGGCGTGTGCGCCGGTTTTGTGGTGCTGCTGTTTTTGGCGGTGGCCATGTTCGGCGGCAAGTCGGCGGGCAAAACCGAACGCGATTCGGTGGACAGGGCATGGGCGGATATGGACAAGACAAAGCCGGACACCGTTGATCCGGCAGTGGTGGCGCGTGATCCGGCGGCGGTAGCGGTGGAAAACATTGCATACCTGAAAACACACCGGCCTGAACTTTCGGATGCGAATTCGGTACTGGCCGAAGTGGCCCTGCTGGACGTGTACGCCCACGCCATCGGCAGCGGTGCGCTGGACACCAAACTCAGGAGCCGCTACAAGGCGGCGGCGGTAGGCTGGCAGAAGAAACACCTGCCAGCCATGCGCAAGCATTGGGTGAACGAGGTGCTTTATCCGGTGGCTTGGAAAAACGACATCCGGGTGCGGGTGCAGGGCCGCACCCTGTTTGTGACCGGCGGGATATTCGCGGCCAACAGCAACATCGCCGCTTTTCAGGAAACGCTTTCGGAAATGCTGCATTTGCTGCGGTTCCGCCAGGTGCAATATCGGTGGTATGAGGATGCCGAACGATATGAATCCTACACGATGGAAACGCCGGGCGACGAGGCAATCAAGGTGATGCTTTTTAAAAAATGAAAAATAGTATCTTTTGAAAATGCAAAACCCCTCACGACTGAGGGGTTTTCTGTTTCCGGAGTATCTGTTCGACGCGTTTGGGTGAAACGAAGTACTCGGCGGCCAGCTTTTCGATGATGCTCTCGAAGCTGGGCCTCATGCCTTCGATGCGCATCTCGTAAAGCTGCCGGAAACGCAGGTTCAGGCTCCGGTCGCGCTGCTGCTTGCGGGCCAGCAGGCTTTCGCTGTTGGTCAGGGCCATTTGCAGGGTAGTCTGTAGCATGGTTAGGATAGGGCTGGTGGGATGCCCAAAGGTACTCTGCCAAGCCCTTTTTTCAAAACGGGTCTTCCAGGCTGTCTATCAGGCTCACACTCAGCCCCTGCCCGGCCAGCAGCGAGGCCATGATGCCGTTTAGCACCGTCTGGGTGGGGCGGCGGTAGCGTTTCACGTTGCTGGCATCCACGGCCAGGCACGTGAATGACTGCACCGTTTCAAGCACCGGCGCGTTCTCGTGGCTTGCCGTGATGCCCGTGCGGGTGATGGAGTTGAGCAGTTGGTAGTCGTCGGGTGTGCCTGCCATGGGCGGGAACAAGTCCGAAAACAGGGCGTTCCAGTCGTTGAGGGCGGCATACACCTGATCGGCGATGGCCTGGCCCGAGTGGGCCGGGTCGCTGTCGAGTATCCGCTCATCGCCATCCCTGAAATTGTCGGCCATCACGATCACATCAAAGGTGAGTGTGGCCCGCTGCCAGCCGAGCGGGAAGGTTTTCACCTCCACGGGGTTGAAGCGGATGAATGCCGCTGGCAGCGTTTTCAGGGATCCCGCCGCGCCGGGCGTGTTCTGCTGGCGGTACCAGGCGATTTCCCTGAGTGCCGGAACCCGCTCGCTTAAGCGGTTCCTGAGCGATTGGTAGATGAGTGTGAGCATGGGCGTATGGATGGGCGTATGGATGGGTTAAAGGTTCTGCCAGTTGCCGTCGAAGGTTCGGAAATCCAGTATGCGTCCGGCAGAGCCTGCCGTGCCGGTGGCCCCGGCGGTTCCGGTGCCCGATCCGGCACCTCCCGTACCACCGGCCCCGCCCGCAACGTTTTGCGTGCCCGCAAAACTTGAGGACTCGTAGATGATCCGGTTCACGCCGCCGCCGCCGCCGCCGCCGCCGCCGCCACCGCCACTGTTGGCGTTGGTGGCGGCAAAACCGTTGCCGCCCGCCCCGCCCCTGGCTTCAAGGGTGCCGTTTCCGAAAATGTTCCTGGCCCAAACGTCAAGTATGCCCCCGCCATTGCCGCCCGCCCCGCCACCGCCGCCGGTGGCCGCCCCGGTGCCGGCCCCCGAGCTTCCGCCCGCGCCACCCGCACCGCCAATTAGCAAAGTGAAGCCCACCGCCAGCAGGGGTCTCAGGTCGGCCACGGGCCGCAGGGTTACCGCAGCCCCCGCACGGCTGGCCCCGGCCGCGCCGCCCGCACCCGCACCGCCCGCACCGCCCGCACCCGAAGCACCCCCCATTCCGGTAACCCCGGCGGGTGCCGCCGCCTGCGCCCCGGCGGCATTGACGCTGGTGGCCCCGGCCCCCGCATTGCCGCCCGCACCGGCCTCGGTGGCCGGGATGGCCGCGCCGATGGCCGCACCGGTGGCGGAGGCCGCGTTGTTGCCCGGATTGCCCGAATTGGATATGGTTCCGTTGAGTGTCAGGTTGCCGGACACGTAAACCTTGAATCCGTTGGTTCGTATGGTGACCCCGGAATTGACGGTAAGGTTAGCCGCAAACACCGTCCGCGTCATGGTATAGATGTTGCCCGAGCGGGTGGCCCACGGCGGGGTCGCCGTGCCGTCGGCGGTGAATGTGCCGTCAAACCCGCTGCCAAAATCAATGGTGGCGGGGCCCGTCGGCCCGGCAACGGGCGCGGGCAGGTTACGGGCGGGAACTTTGGTTTTAGACATTACTTGCGGTAGGATACGCGGATGTTCTCACCCGTCAGGGGGGCATCCGCAAGTGTGAGGGTGGAACCCGATATGGTGTAGTCGTTGCCCGCACCCGGCTCCATGAGCAGGCCGGAAACATACAGGTGTTCGCTGCCGGTGAGCGGTGTGAATGCCAGCGTGAAAGAGGTGTTCACACCATTGACCGTGCCGGCAGGCACCTCCTTGTCCACAAAATTGCTGTTGCCGAACCCGACAGCCGCAAACGGGTTGGAAAACACGATGGGCGAGCTTCCCAGGGTGCCGCCCAGGTTGCTGGTCGCAATCCAGATAGTGTCGGCAAGGGTTGTACCTTCCTGTACCACCAGCAGCGAGCCGGGAATCTCCGTCCACACGTCCATTCCCGTCCACCGCACCCATGCGCCTGATGCGGCCACATACACCCCGTTCTCGGCCGGTGCGGTCTGGGCGCGTACCAGCACAAGGTCGCTGGCAAGAAGGGTCACGCCGTCTATTGTCAGCAGTCCCGACAGGGCGGTGTTGGCCGCGGTGGCCACCCTGACGGTTCCCTTGGGCGTGATGCCGCTTCCGAGGCTGTTGATTAGCCCATCAACGTAAGCCTTGTTGGCCGCATCCGTGCCGGCTGAGGGCGTGGCAACGTTGATGATGGCCAGGTTGCCCGCCGTCATGGGCGATGTGGGCGTGACCGTTCCCTCCCTGCGCAGGAAGCTTGCGCCATCCGCCAGCTTGGTTGTCTCTATGGCTGCACCGGCAGGTATTTTCTCTTTCGTGACGGCATTGTCGGCAATCTGGCGTGTGCGTATCTGGTTCTTTGGCATGGTAAATAGGGTTTAGGTTTTATGACTTGGTGTAATTGAATGTAAGGTTTTCGCCGGTGAGCGGACTGAAGACAAGCAGTACCGTGCCTGTTCCGGAAGTCGTGTAGTCAAAACCGGCCTGCAGTCGCTGCCCGTTCAGGAAAACCTCGAGGCTGTCGGGGCTGAATGGGAAAAGCGACTGGAATGTGGCGTTCATGCCATCGATGGGGCCAACCGGAATTTCCCCGCAGACAAGGTCTTGCACGCCCGGCCCGTTACCGCCGGACGTTGCATCGGAGATGACGATGGTCACGGCGGGTGTGGGGTCGGCGGCAATGACAATGACCACGGCGGGTGTGGGGTCGGTGGCGATTGTGATGTTGATGTTGTCCATGTCAGGGCCTGTGGTAGGGATTCAGTGCGTAGGGATTCAGTGCGTAGGGATTCAATGTGCGGTTTTGCGGATGATGAAGCTGCCCTTGACCCAGGCGCGGGTGACCTGGTTTTTGACGATCTTGAAATCGTAGTAGTGCGTGCCTTCGGCCTTGGGCACATCCTTGCTGAAAGTGAGCACGTTGGCGGCAATGGCCAGCCCGTCGCCGGTGGCGAACGAGAGCAGGGGCTTGCCGCTGGCACTGACCACCTTGAGCGTGACCGTTGCGCCGGCCAGGCTGTAGGGCGTACCGTCGGGGTTGGTGAGCGTCCACTGCTTGTTGTAGGTGTCGCCGCCGGTAACGATGATGTCTATGCGGCGGGCGGGATCGAGGTCGTCAGTCATGGGTTTGCGGTTTTTAAAAGATACTATTTTGGCGGTTTCACTTGAAAATGGCATCCAATTGCTTGTCGAGCCAGTCCTCTATCTGTTTTTCCTTCGGGAACGGTTCGCCCTGGATGGGCATGAACTGGCGTTTTGGCATTTGGAAACCCTTGCCCCGCCCGGCCTGCTGGCCTTCGTTGTGGACGGGCGCGTAGGGCACGGGGGTTTCAATGACAATCAGGCTGCCACGGCGTTTGGCTTCGATTGAGCCGACCAGGTTGCCGGTTTTTACCAGCAACGCCCGCCTGTCCACGCGTTTGGCCCCGGCATCGGGGTCGTTGCTGCGCGGCTTCCACTTGGATGACTGCCCATCGTCGTATTTCTCCTTGCGGAACGAGCCGTCCACCAACTGTTCGGCCAGTTGGATGATCTTGTCGGGCAGGCGCGTTTCGAGCAGTTTCTTGGTGCGGGCGGCCTGCTTGGCGATGTCCGATGAGAGTTTTGCCATTGCGTTAATAAATAGTATCTTTGTGATGAAGTTATAGCCTTTGGCTGCGCCGGACGGACTGCTACTTAGAGAGCAGGTGGCCGGCGGCTTCGTTTATAAGGTAGGCAACCTTGCCATAAGCGTAGTCTTTTCTGGTTATTTCCACAAAAACCCGGTCAAGCACGATCAGCCCCAGCGTGTCCATTCCGGGGTTTTTCTCAAACCCCTTCTCAATGCCTTCAATGACCGATGCCAGCGGCTCGGCCTTGACCAGCCGGATGTAAACCCCCTTTAGCTTTTGCTTCCGCGCCTTGGCAAACCCGTTGCGGATGCCCCCGGCCACGGTGGTGTATTTTTCCGGGTCGGGTGTCTTGAAATCGGTCAGCACCCCGTTTACCATCGCGTCCAGGTTCTTTTTGCCTTCCTGAAGCACTACGGGCAGCAACCGCACCGCATCGCCGTTGTGCGCGGCCAAAAACTTGGCGGCGGCCACGTTGTCGGACAACTCCAAGCCTGTGTGCCTCAGGTGGCGGAACACGAAGCCCCCGCTCAGGTTGTCAACGAATTCCAGCGTGTAATCTTCGTCGCGTTCATACTGGCGGTAGATGCGGATGTTTTCGGCCAGGCGTTCGGGCGATATGGGCAACGGAATGCGGTTGGGTTTGAGCGTGTCCGCATTGTCGAAATACGGGTGCTCGCCGTTGAATACCTCGCCGGTCTTGCCCACATTCTGGCGGAAGGCGGGCGGCACGGGCGGCAGTTCGTTTGGCTCCACATCCGGCTCATCGCCGGGAACCCACCGCACAAAACACCTACAGCGAAAACCCAAGGGTGGGAAATGCACATTCCAAAACGGATCCAAAACCGGCTTCGTAACCCCGTCCAGCACGCGGTGTTCCTCACGTACGCGTCCGTCGCCGATGGTCATGTATGTTATCTTGCCATCTGGCCTTTTGGCGAATTCCTGCCACTTGCGGGCCATGTTCGCCGAAGCCCGTGCGGTCTGGTATTCGGCCTGCAGCCAGTCCTTGTTATACAGGGTGCTTATTTTAAGCGCGGCCTTTCTGAACTGGCTCCACGTGCGCGGGTTGCCATTTTCATCAAACAGTTCGCGGATCACCTCCAGGTTGTGGGTGTGGTTCTTGAATATCGCGGTGACGGCCGTGTTGTGGCGCATCTGCAAGTAATTCAAATGTTCGGGGCTGGCGTAGGGCACTTTGGCGATGTCGCGCTGCCAGCCTTCCTGCAAGCCATTCCAGAGTTCCTTCACGGTGGCATCCACGAGCTGCGCATCCGCATCGCCGCGTTTGGTCTTGCGGTCGAACAGGCGGCGCAACGCCTTTTGCACCAGCACATCCATGTTGATGCCGCCCGAAGCCTCCCCCAACCCCCTCCGAAGGAGGGGGCTTTCTGCTCCGCAGCTTTCGTGATTGCACGCTTCATACATCAGGCTTAGCGGTTCAGCGACGGGGCTGAACCGCAGGGACTTTTTTGGCGTTGCGGGCGGCCTCCCACCGTCAGCCTTTTGTCCGGCTTCCGGGCCGGCCACTGGCGGCGGCTCGGTTCCCGGTATGACCCGTTCGCGCATGAACTCCAAGGGCTTCCACTCGTGGCCGTCCAGGAAACCGAAGCCCTTGCCGGCCAGGAACGGGAAAACGGTCTCGTTGATCCAGTATGCCAGGCTGCGCAGCCTTTCAACGGTGTATTCCTCCAGCAGCCGCTCATGCACGTTGGCACTGCCCACGAAGGCTTTTTCGTCGCTGGCGCCCGTCTGCCCGTTTATGCCCTTGGAGTTTTCGCCGTCCAGGTATTTGAGGTAGTCCAGAAACACCATGTACCCCTTGTCGTTCTGGCGTTCCAACAGTTCCACCTGGTCGTCGTCGTCGAGGATGGCGTAGCCGTTGTTGCCGAAATTCCGGGCGAAGTCCTCTTTCTTGGCATTCTCCGCATCGTCGTCGCTGGAAGACTTTATTATCAGCAGCGGGTCGCCGTATTTCTCGCTGCTGCGGCTCCAGTCCGAAAGGCTGTAACGCTTGTATACCGAATAGATGGCGGCCGTTTCCAGCAGTCCCAAGTCGTCGGGGTCACCGGCCTCAATGAGCCAGTTGTTGAACGGGGCCTCCCTGAAGGGTATGCCCTCCGTGTCTGCGGCATAAATGTGTATCAGCCCCTTGGCCGGATTGACGTGTTCCCTGGGGAAGACCGAAACTTGCCGGAAGACCAATGGGGCGAGTGCCTTGGTCTTTTCGTCCTCGTTTTCAACCAGGATGCCGAACTCGATCAGCGAATGGCCCCAGAACTCGGCCTCCAGGAAATACCTGCAGGTATCCTCGAACCATTTTTTTTCCAGCAGCCGGGTGCGCGATTCGTCAATCGTGGTTGTGCCTTTTTTGACGACGGCCCACGGGGCGGCGATGACCTTGTTGATGGCCGTGCGTATCTGCGACCGGAGGTGGAAATCCTTGATCACCTGGCGGTAGATGCAGATGAGCAGGTGGCGGTTGGGGTGTTCGATGTCCTCGGCCAGCATGACCGCCTGCTTGAGCGTGTCCTGGCCGATGGAGGCGAAATACTGGCGTTGCTGCTTGAGCGAGTAGGAAAGCCGCTTTTTCTCATTGTACGACCGTACGGCCTGGCTGGCCTGTGTGGCCATGGTCACGAACGGGAAACGGGCGGTGAAGGCGAGTTGGCGCATTTGGCAGGTAAGGTTTACAGGTTGTGGGAGCGGGACGGCTGGCTTCCCCAGCGGGTTTTGGTTTTGGGGGCCGCCAGTCCGGTTTCGGGGTCGGTGGCGGTGCGGCGGGGCAGATCCACCGGAAAACGGCCTTCGGCCACCTTCATCAGGAAATCCATCGTTTCGTTGTAATTCTTGACGATCCGTTCGGGAACCAGTTCGTCGGGCACCCGCTCGTAAAGCTGGTACATGGCGATGTGGCGGCACCAGCCCAGCACGTTTTTCTTGCGGGCCGCGCCGGACTGCAGGAAAAGAACCTCGGTATCGTAATGCTGGAACAGGTGGTCTTTGACCAGTTGTTCGGCGGTTTCCAGTACCTGCCCGACAATCACCCCGTCGGTATCGTCGTCAAGGATCTGGCTGAGCCGGTAGGCGCGGATGTTGGCGTTCAAATCGTCTTTTGTGATGAACATGTATGTGCGTGGTTATGTGCGTGGTTATGTGCGTGGTTAGCAGGTGCGGGTGAGGTTGCGTACGTATTGGCCGACGCGGGCCTTGAAGCCCTCGGCGGATTTCTTGCGGGGCAGCTTGGCGATGCAGCCTTCCACCGCATCGGGACCGTCAATGAAGCCGTCGGGGAAACTCTTGAACTGGTCGCGCAGGGTGGCCATGTCCTTGTTGGCCCGCAAATCCTCGTTGAAGCGGATGTGCCCGAAGCCCGCCAGCGTCTCCAATGATTCGATCCGGGCGATCTTGTCACCGAGGCGTTCCATGTTGAATTTCGGATACCATGGGATTTGGCGGGCCTCGTTCTCCTCCTTGTATATGCGCTGGAGCAGTTGTTTCTGGAGGCTGCCCGATTCGGTCCAGAACGGCACCAGCATCCCGTCGGAGGGTTGCGGGAAGAGCGTGCCTTCCCGGAGGCTGGTGTGCAAATGGTATTGGGCGGCGGCGAAGTTGCCGTTCTGGCGTATCCAAACCCACAGCACATCGTAGTGCTGGCCGGTACGGCCCATGAGCACCACGGCGCGGTAGCAGCCCTTGCCCGATTCGCCGTAGGCCGGGTCGCAGTAGCTCACCAGTGCGTCGTAGGTGCCCAGCGGCAGCGGCCTGACCCACGGCATATTGTCGTCGGTGAAGATGTTGCCGTCTTCAATATGCAAATGGTACAGTTGCCGCATGGCGTTGCGGTAGCCCATCAGCCTAATCTTTTTTCGGCAGTCCTCGCCGCTGAAATTCTCCTTCCAGGCCGGCACGCCGCCATCCTCCAGGCTTTTCATGGCATGGGTGGCCGGGTCTTCGGTGAAGAAAACCTTGATGTGGTTGAACTGGTCGTTTTTCGGGTCGCCTTCCTCCAAATCGCCCACCATGTGCGCGGTGAGCCCGTGCTTGTGCACGCGGTTATTCACATACACGAACGTGTGTTTCTTGGTCTGCAAGCAGCCGATGAACTCGCCCAGAATCCAGTCCGCCACTTCCTTTGTTAGTTTCTGGTTCTTGGCCGTGTCCTTGCTGTCGGCATCATCCACGATGCCCAGGTTGGGGCGGCGGAAACCGTTGCGCACCCCGGCGGGCGACTGGCCGAGGCCAAACGACCAGAAACCCACGCCGCCCGCCGTCTGGTAATATCCCGAAACCCAGGAGCCGGTGATGCCGAACCCGCCGAAGTCGTGGAGCAGGCGCGGATTGCTGCGCAGGTGCGCCTCCAGGTCGCCGATCAGTTTCTTGGCTTTCTGCTGGTTTTCAGAGGCCAGGATCATGCCGTCCAGTTCGCCCCGGCACAGCATGAAGCAGGGCAGGAAAATGTCGGCGAAGACCGACTTGGCCGATTCGCGGTGCCACTCCCAGATGTTGTCCTGGCAGCCATGCAGGTAAATGTCGTCAATGGCCTGCCTGTGGAACCAGCCGAAACCGGCGGTGATGAACTCGGGAAAATAGTACCGGCAGAAATCCTGGAAGTTTTCCGGACGCAGCAGCCGGGCGATGCGCTGCCGCTGCACGTGCGCGGATTCCTTGAGGTTGGGCTGGGTACCGGAGGCGATGCGCTTGCAGGTCTGCTGCCAGATTTCGTACTGCTTGCGTTCGGCGGGTTTGAGGTCGCGTATGTCCATTTAAAGTTTGTCCGGTTCAGGCTTCCTTGCGTTGTTTTTCGATGAATGTGTTTCCCAGCGGCATGAGCTTGTCGGCCAGTGCCGGATCGTGGGTTTCGACGTATTCGGTGAAGCGGTTCATA
>JAYWIH010000196.1:0-6568 GCA_043789005.1 Sphingobacteriales bacterium | reverse complement strand
TCGGTGGCGACTTCCGAAACCACGCCCCGTTTGTCGCTTGCTTGGTGCGAGCCGCTCAGCTCATTGCCTTTCAACTGGAACCCCAATTGCCGGTTGCGTTCGATAAGCCGGGTAATCTGCGCCTCGTTCAGGTGCGTGAGCGTTTCGTTGAATGCCGCTTCGGTAAGTGCGGTTTGGTTTTTTTCGGTTCTCAAAACCAGCTTTGAAACCTTGGCAACCACAATCAGGATTGCCAGCAACACCACAATCAGCACCAGCACAATCGTGCCCACAATGCCAGGCTGGCTCAGAGGGGAGTTGCCACCTGCCTGCGCAAACAGAAAACCCGGGCCGGAAAAACACAGGACGGTGAAAAATAAACGTTTCATGGCCAAGACGTTGGAGTAAAAAATAAATCGCTTTTAAAAATAGTATCCTCCAAAAACACGAAACCTGCCTGCCCGACCCCGATTGTGTTCATTGGAATCGGGCAGGCAAAAAACCAAGGCTTCAGTTCATTTTGAATACCAGAATCTGTGCGTCGGATAGGGCGCGGAGAGCATGGAGCTGGTTTGGCAAAAACGAGAGGTAATCGCCCTTTTGGAGAAGATGGTCTGTTTGCTCAACCGTGATTTTCATGTTTCCTTCCAGCACGGTTACCCAAACATCAGAAGGTGCGGTGTGGGGCGGCATGGTGTCGCCTTCCCGGAAATTGATTGCAATAATCTTGGAAGCCGGATGTTTGAAAACAACCTGCGCCGAAAATTTATTCTGGACGGTTTCGCTTGCCAATGGCTCGGAAACAAAAAGTGTCTTGGTTCCCATAACGGATTCTATTTTATTTGGTTGTGTGGATATTCGATTATTCTGGCGCGAAAACCCGTTTTAAAAGTGAGCGGACGGTTTCCCCGCTGCCAAAGCAAAGGTACGTGCGTGTTCAGGGCGTATTTTATGATTGGAATCATGCAGGCGAATCGTTTTTTCGCGTACCAAAACCCTGATGCTCAATTGTCTGGCCGGGTTTGATGTTTCCAAAAGATACTATTTCCTGACTTGCTTATCCGGGAAGCAATGGCATCAAGGCTGGTGGAAATTGAAAAGGCCGGTTTGTTTTTTGCACAAAAGCATGGCCGGCGCAACGGTATTTTTATGACCTTGCGCATAAACAAGCTGACATGATTGACGAAAAAATTCTGTTGGCATTCGGTGCCGATTATAAACAACTGGAAAAGAGCCAAGTAGTGTTTCGCGAAGGCGAAGATGCGCACTACTACTACCAGATACAGGCGGGTCAAGTCAAGGCTTCCAATTACAATGACCAAGGCCGGGAGTTTATCCAAGGCATTTTTGAGACCGGGCAGAGTTTTGGCGAACCCGCCTTTTTGGGGCGGTTTCCTTATCCGTCCACTGCCGAAGCCTTGCAGCCGACGGTGGTTTTGAAACTTCCGTACGAAAAAATGATGGAGCTTTTGAAGCAGCATTTCGAGGTGAAAATCAAGTTTTTGGAGGTGCTTTCCAAACGGCTGCAATACAAATCCATGATTGCCAATGAGTTATCGAACCACGTGCCTGAACACCGGATTCTGACACTGCTTGATTTTTTGAAAAAAGAAAACGGAACCAAGGAAAAATACGAAGTGAAGCTGACCCGCCAAAAAATAGCCGACCTGACGGGGCTGCGCGTGGAAACCGTGATCCGGACGATCAATGTGCTGGTCGAACAGAAAAAACTGCTTAAAACCGAACGGAGGATTTACCGTTGAGACAGTATTTTTGCCAAACCCAGCTTGGACGTTTGGCTTCCAGCCGAACCTTTCCGGAAAAATAGTATCTTCCGGAAAGGCCAGATCCGGCTGTCAGAATTTGCCCGCCCATCCCGTGCTTTTGATTAAGTTTGCGGCATGGCCATCACCTCAATTATCTTGGTTTTTGTGGCGGGTTACACTGCCATTGCCTTCGAACATCCGCTGCAACTCAACAAGACTGCCAGCGCATTGCTCACGGGCGTACTGTGCTGGACTATCTATGCCCTATCAGATTTAGTAGAGCCTGGGGCGGTGGCGGGCGAGTTGTCGCACCATTTGGCAGGCATTGCGGAGATATTGTTCTTCCTGCTCGGAGCCATGACCATCGTCGAGCTGATTGATGCCCACGACGGATTCCAGTTTGTCACCGACCGCATCAAATCGCGCGGCAGCCGTAAATTGCTGTGGATATTGTCGCTGCTCACGTTTTTCCTGTCGGTGGCCCTCGACAACCTGACCACGGCCATCATCATGGTTTCGCTGCTGCGCAAACTCATTGGCGATGCCGACCAGCGCAGGTTTTTCGCGGGCATTGTCATCGTTGCCGCCAATGCGGGCGGAGCGTGGTCGCCGCTGGGCGATGTGACCACGACCATGCTCTGGATTGGCGGCCAGATTTCGGCGGCCAACGTCATGAAAGTTGTTTTCCTGCCCAGCTTAGTTTCGCTGGTGGTTCCGCTGGTTTATTTGTCTTTTCGCATGAAAGGCAGCGTGGACAAGGCGGCGGCGGTGGAAACGGAAGAAAAACCCCCGGTTTCCAAACGCGATGGCCTTGTCATATTGGCGGTTGGCTTCGGCTTCTTGCTTTTTGTTCCAGTTTTCAAAACACTGACCCACCTGCCGCCGTACATCGGTATGTTGCTGGCCTTGGGCGCGGTATGGGTTGTTTCCGAGCTTCTCCACAAGGAAAAGGACGATGAAGACCGCCTGCCGCTCACGGTCGGTTACGCCTTGCAGCGCATTGATTCGTCGAGCATTTTGTTTTTTCTGGGCATTTTGCTGGCGGTTTCCTGTCTGGAATCCGTACACGTGCTGCGCAATCTGGCGGCTTGGATGGACAATACGGTTGGCAACTTGGATGTGATTGTGGTCATTATCGGTGCGGCCTCGGCCATCATAGACAATGTGCCGCTGGTGGCCGCCACCATGGGAATGTACGACTTGGCGACTTTCCCGATGGATCACAAGCTGTGGGAGTTTCTGGCCTACGCCGCCGGCACGGGTGGCAGTTTGCTCATTATCGGCTCGGCGGCGGGCGTGGCCGTAATGGGAATCGAAAAGATTGATTTCCTGTGGTACCTGAGAAAAATCAGTCTGCTGGCATTGTTGGGGTACGTGGCAGGAGCCGGAACGTACTTGCTGGTGTACGAGTTGTTTGCCGGTGTGTGAGTTGCCGGTGAAACAAGAAATCCACGACGGGTTTTGCCTCCGCCGGGGATACTATTTTGGTTTTCCGGATTTTCCGGTCGCTACGCGTCGCTTTTCTGCTGCTTTTTGGCAGGCTTTGCCTGCTTCTTTTCCTCTTTGCTTTCTGCTGCTGTTTCGGTTTCCATTGGCTGCACGGCCACGGCCGGTTCCGTTTCTGCGGCTGCTGCTTCTTGCCTCTCCAATACTTCCGGCGCGTATTCGGTCAGGATTCCGTACCAGCTCACCAGCTTTTTTATGTCCGACGCATACACGCGTTCACTGTCATAATCGGGCACCACGGTGAGCATGAATTCGGCCAGTTCGCGCGGTTCGGCCTTGCTGCCGACTGGCAGGGCGTTTTTGCCGTGTGCCGCAAAAATAGTGTGCAACACATCCTGCAACGCAATATTGCCTTCGGTCGTGGTGACGTACATGGATATTTCGGAAAGCAGCGACAAACGGTGCTGGGTTCCGGCAACAAACCGGGTTTTGTGCGCATCCATCGATTCCAGAATCATGCCCGTCCGGGTTGCTTTCATTACTTTAAACAGCCCGTTTTTTCCCGAAACTGTCACAATCTCTTTTAACTCCATGCTAATCAGTTAGTTGGTTTTTCAAGGCGAATGCCTGTTGCCGTGCAAAGATGCGAAAAATACCATTGCCAGTCCAGCGGCAGAACGCGGCACGGCCACCGGGCTACTTGCCGCCGGGTTTGGGTAGCGAGAATTTTATGGGCAGCCCCACATCCATGCGGTAGCCGGGAGCCGTGAATTTTAGTTGGCTCACCACGCGCAGGGCTTCCGCCCCGCAGCCGCCGCCAATTTCCTTCACCAGTTTCTGGTTGGCAATCTTGCCATCGGCTTCCAGCACAAAATTGACCAAGCACTCGCCTTGTATGCGGTTGCGTTTGGCCGTTGGCGGATACTCAATCATCCGCTGGATGTCGGCCATCAGTTTTTCCTGGCCGCCCGTGTAGTATTCGGCGGCTGGAAGCACCCGTGTGTTGGTTTGGGCTTGGGAGGTGTACAACGCCCCCAAAAAAATCATGGAGAAACATATCAGTCTGGCATTCATGTCAAGGATGGGGTAGCGGTTGAAAAATGGAAAACTGGTGGATGAGGGCTGGCGGCTTGCCGGATGCGGCGTGGCTTTCGTTTATTTTTTATCTGGATACGGCTGGATACGCTTAGGTAAGTGCGGGTTGGGCGCAAAAAAACCTCAAATCATTACAGAACTTATAACCGGAGCCATTACACGCGCATTTTACACGTCACTTAACGGATAAGCCTCGCATTTGTTGCGCTGTTGGGGGTTGCATTCCGGTTTTCGGAAATAGTATCTTTCAAAAAAGCCAAACCCGGTGGCCGGTGTGGTGTGGCCGCTTTAAAATTGTGCCGTTAGCTGCTCTATGTAAGCCAATACGGGTTCGCGGCCTTCCTTGCCGGTGGCGGAGGTTACAAAGTTAAGCGGCATTTCTTCCCAGTATTCCAGCATTTTTTCCACGTACGCCTCGTGCAGCACTTGGTTGCGCGTCTTGGATTGCTTATCGGATTTGGTAAACAGAATCGCAAATGGCAGTCCGGTTTCGCCGAGCCACTGCATGAATTCAAGGTCGATCTTCTGGGCTGGATGCCGCGAGTCTATCAGCACAAAAATGCAGTGCAGGTTGTCGCGTTTGGTCAGGTAATCCTTAATCATCGTCTCCCAGTCCGCGCGGTCTTTGCGGCTGCTTTTGGCATAGCCGTATCCCGGCAAGTCCACGAGATACCAAGCATCGTCTATCAGGAAGTGGTTGATTAGCTGCGTTTTACCGGGTGTCTGCGAGGTTTTGGCCAAGCCTTCCTTACTGACCAGCATATTGATCAGCGACGATTTGCCCACATTAGACCGCCCGATGAAGGCATATTCGGGCCGGTCGGGCGGGGGGCATTGCGTGTAGTCGGTATTGCTGGTGACAAAAACTGCCGTCTGTATTTTCATGGGTGTATCAAAAAGCCCTGACCCCGGTAAGGGGGCAAAATAAAATAGTATGTGTTGAAAAAGCCAAACCCACCCCATCAAAAGTCTCTCTCTGGGAGGGAGGTGGGCGGGCCGCTTACCCTGCGTGGCTGATTGCCACAAAAATACGAAAATCCCGCGCTGTTTCCACCAGTTCGCTTTTCAAACTTACATCGCTTCCGTGCCAGCGGTTTCATCCCCAGAATCAGGCTGTTAGCTAATTTCATACATTTGTTTTGCGCTAAAATGTTTGTCCGCGCCGCAGCCATTCGCATTTCTTTCCACATGAAAAAAACGGTGTTCATCAGTTTGGCAATGCTGGCCGCTTTTGCAGCCAACGGGCAGTCGGCAAAAAAGCTGTTCAAGGAAGCGGACAACTATTTTGGGGAGAAACTCTACGCACCAGCCTTGGATTTGTACTTGGCCGGCTTGCAACGGGACTCGTCGCGGTCTGATATTTATTTCCACACGGGTCTTTGTTATTTGGAAACCGCATATAAGGAAAAGTCGTTGCGCTACTTGAAAAAAGCCCACGAAATGTCGGCCACGGTTCATCCTAAAATCCTGTTGTTTCTCGGTGAAGCCTACCAGTACAACCACCGCTTTGCCAAGGCTGCGGAGGTGTATGCCGCCTACCGGAAAACGTTTGACAAGGACAGCGA
Organism: Sphingobacteriales bacterium; assembly: GCA_043789005.1. Taxonomy (GTDB): domain Bacteria; phylum Bacteroidota; class Bacteroidia; order Cytophagales; family 172606-1; genus Xanthocytophaga. Next base: position 717 of record JAYWIH010000196.1, on the reverse strand, counting down.
AACCGAGCGGCAAAGCGAACTGGTACACCTGAACCGCAAAATGTATGAGTGCGCCAACGGCCTGCGCTACATGAAAGAGCCGGTAAAAGCCATCATCACCAATACCGGGCCAATCATCAATTCCAAACACGCCGATTTCGCGCCGGTCATTTCCGCCGATGAGTCGGTGCTGGTGTTCACTTCGCGCCGCGAAGGTTCCACGGGCGGCGAACTGTCGGCGGAGGACAACCAGTTTTACGAGGATATTTACATCACCTACAAGGGCAATGGCAGTTGGACGGCCCCGCGCAACATAAAGGAAGTGAATACCGACCAGCACGATGCCTGCGTGGCACTCTCGCCCGATGGCAAGCAACTGTTCATCTACCGCGACAAGCAGGGCGGCGACCTGTATGCCTCCAATTTCGATGCCGTAGCCAACGTGTGGTCGAAGCCGCAGGGATTGGGCGAAAACATCAACACCAAATATTATGAGCCTTCCATCTCAATGACCTCCAATGGCGGCATGATTTATTTTTCCAGCGACCGGCCGGGCGGACAGGGCGGGTTGGACATCTATAAAAGCCAAAAGGATGAAAAAGGCAAGTGGGGCGCGGCCGTAAACTTGGGACCGGTGGTGAACACGCCTTACGATGACGATGCGCCGTTCATCCACTCCGACGGGCAGACGCTGTATTTCAGTTCGCGCGGGCACGCGGGCATGGGCGGCTACGACAT
>JAYWIH010000195.1:0-6578 GCA_043789005.1 Sphingobacteriales bacterium | reverse complement strand
TCGCCGACAAGGACATTGAGGATTCGGTTGAAAACCTGCGCACCCGCAACGGAACGTACATAAACCCCGAAGTTGCCGAAGCCGGTGATTTGTTGATGGGAACGCTGAAACAGGTGGGCGGCGAGTTCCAAAAGGAAAACGCGTACGTGTTCCTGAAACGCGTGAAAGAGGAGGCCAAGGCGAATTTCACCGGCGCAAAAAAAGGCGATGTGATTGTATTCGACATCCAGAACACGTTTGACGATGCCGATTCGGTGCGCATGATGACGCAACTGCCCCAGGAACAAGCCTCGGCACTGACCGGCGATTTTGAACTGGCAGTCACGGAAATAGACCGGCAAGTGCCGGCGGAAATGAACGAAGAGTTTTTCAAGAAAATCCACGGCGAGGAAACCACCACCGAAGAGCTATTCAGGAACCGGCTGCGCACGGACATGGAAAAACTCTACGCCAAGGAAGCCGAAAACCGCCTGACGCGCGACATCCAGGAGCAACTCGTGGAAACCACCGAAATAGCCCTGCCCGGCGAATTTTTGAAACGTTGGCTTCGGATATCCAACAAGGAAGTGTCGGACGAGAACATTGAAAAGGATTTCGGCACGTTCATCAAGGGCTTGAAATGGACGGTTATCAAGGACAAGATAGCCAAGGAAAACGACCTGAAAGTGGAACACGACGAGGTGAACGCGCAAGCCAAGGCATCGTTCAAGGAAGTGTACAGCTTTCTGGGCACCGACACGCCCGAAAACGAAGCCCTGCTCACCCAACTGACGGACAACTTCCTGAAGGCCGAAAAGGGACAAAATTACATGAACACGTTCCAGCGCGTCTTTACTGACAAAGTGGCAGCATTCGTAAAGGATTCCGTTCCGGTGGAAACCAAGAAAATCACTGCCGAGGAGTTCAACAAAACGGCGGCCCCGGAGGAATTCATTGAAGAGTAAGTCAGAAATTATTCTTCTTTTGACTGACCATACTGGTTTGTCAAAGCATTGAAAATCAGTTGTTTGGCCACAGAAAAATAATGATTTCCGGTTCGGGTTTCCGTTTTCGTTCCCGTCCGTTGCTTGTCGGTTGCGATCTATTTGCCCGCACCGGCGGTTGGCTGGGTTTCAGTCGGGTATGGTAATTGTTAAAAGCAAGAAGGCTCTTTGGCAAAGGGCCTTTTTGCTTTATGGCTATGTTGCCAAACCGCAACCACGTGCAAGACCGATGAAAACACTCACCTATCGAATTTTGCTGCAGCCTGAACCGGAAGGCGGCTTTACGGTCTTAGTGCCATCACTGGCAGGTTGTGTCACGTATGGCGAAACCGTGGATGAAGCAATCCAGAATGCCCGCGAAGCCATTGCCGGCTGTCTGGAAACGTACCGTGAGAAGGGCATTGACATTTCGGACGACAGCCGCACCTTGGAATATTCACTCAGCATGGAGGTTGCCTAACGCCATACAAACCCGCAAATGAACCTGTCTCCAAAACGGATGATTGAAATCCTGAAACAACACGGGTATTATCTGGATCGCATAAAAGGCAGCCACCACATATACTACAACGATGACAGAAAGCACGCCGTGCCGGTTCCGCTCCATGGCAATAAGGACCTGAAAAAAGGCACTTTCCTGGCTATTCTCAAGCAAGCCGGAATTGACAGGAACGAGGCGGATTGAATACACGCATACGGTAAGTTTCATTTCAAGCTAATTTTGTTCACATACTTTCACTTCCCTTATGTTCAACAAAGATTTAAACAGCGCGGAATTCCGCAAATACGCCGTAAAAGGGCAGAATATCAGCGGTTCGGCGGTGGATGGCTACATTCACCGCGTGGAAAACATGACCCGCGCCGTAATTGAGGAACGCCCGATGAACTTCCGCGAAGTGGACGTTTTCTCGCGCCTCATGGCCGACCGCATCATTTTCCTGGGCATGGGCATTGACGACAACATTGCCAACATCGTGGTGGCGCAGTTGCTGTTTTTGGAATCTTCCGACCCGAAAAAGGACATCCTAGTGTATATCAACAGTCCGGGCGGCTCGGTGTATGCCGGCTTGGGCATTTATGACACCATGCAGTATATCCGGCCCGATGTGGCTACCATCAACGTCAGCATTGCCGCTTCCATGGCCGCCGTGCTGCTGGCCGGTGGCACCAAAGGCAAGCGTTCCTCGCTCAAGCACGCCCGCACCATGATCCACCAGCCTTCGGGGGCGGCGGGCGGGCAGGCTTCGGACATCCAGATTTCGGTGAAGCAATTGGTCACGCTGCGCAACGAACTGTACGATATATTGGCCGAACACAGCGGCAAATCGCACGACCAAGTGAAAGCAGATTCGGATCGCGACTACTGGCTCACTTCGCACGAGGCTTTGGAATACGGCCTGATTGACGAGATTCTGGTACGCGACGACAAGACAAAACCACTGAAATGAATCAACAGTTGAATGGTTAAAAGGCCGGATGGTTTTCAAAATAGTATCTTTTGAAAAGCCCAAACCTGCCCGCGCCATTCAGCAATCAACCATTTAACCATTTATCCGCATGAATATTCACAAATATGCCGACGAAGAGCCGGAAATGACCCCGAAACCGGAAATCCTGGAAAATATGTTCGGGGATCGCGTGTTCCAGAAAAAATTCCTAGAGCAGCGCAAGATATTCCTCTGGGGCGTGGTGGACGATGATTCGGCCCGCTACTTAGTCAACCGGTTGCTGTACTTGGATGCCGAGAAGCCGGGCGAGGAAATCACGTTTTACATCAACAGTCCGGGCGGCGTGGTCACGTCGGGCATGGTGATCTACGACACGATGAAGATGATTAAATCGCCGATTGCGACCGTTTGCATGGGTTTGGCCGCTTCCATGGGTTCCATTCTGTTGTCGGCGGGCAAGAAAGGCCGCCGCTCCATTTTCCCGCACGGCGAGGTCATGATCCACCAGCCCAGCATTGGCGGTTATTTCCAGGCTAAGTCCGTGGATCTGGAAATCCAGGCGCGCCAGATTGAAAAGACCAAGCTGATCGGTGCCCAAATCCTGGCCGACAACTGCGGCCAGACGCTGGAGAAAATATTGCAGGACTTTGACCGCGACTACTGGATGGATGCCGACGAAGCCCTGGCCTACGGCATCGTGGACAAGGTGGTGACCAAAGTATAAGGCAGGTTTGGCGTTTTTGAAAGGTACTATTTTGAAAAGCCCGCCCCGGAACTTCCGGGGCGGGCTTTTTTTGTTTGCAGGTTCTGCTTACAATTGGTTTCCTTTACTCGCTGTTTCCGGCCTGTGTGCCACAGACCGGGGATTTTGGGAATTTATCATAGGGGAAAAGGAAAAACAGTGATCTTATGGACGTTAAGCTCTTTTTGATAAGTATACTTTTCATAGTTGTCGGGATCATAATAATGGTTTGGCATAAATTCTATAAGTATAAAACGGATGATATGTTATTCGCAATTGAACTTAGGATTTTCATGGGTGGTCTACTTTTTACTCTCGCTGGCTGTTACGGTCTGGTATCTGAACTGTTGAAGTTTTTCAAACAGAATTAGCTGCCTCAAACCGGAAACTTGTAGCACGCAGACCCTTAGCACATCAAAAAAGTGAATGAGATTCAAGATCAAACAATGAAGCATCTTATCTTAAACGTGATTGCAGGGTTTCTCCTCATATTCATGTGCGCACATACGTTTAAGCACTACCTGTTCGTCCGCGATTACAAAAAACAGTATCCGGTATTGACAAGGGGAGAGATCAAGTCCGTGTATTTTAAAAAAGGGGCGAGCAGGGGGGGATGTTACATTTATTCGGTCGATTATTGCGACCAAAAAAAACAACTACACACCGTCCGCAACTACACAGAGCTCAGCCGTTCCTATTCGGTGGGGGACTCCCTGCCTGTCAGATACAATCCGTCGGATGCGCGGGAGGCAATGATAGATGACCCTGCGCAGACAACCGGATATCTGAACAAAAGTATTTTTGCCATTGCTGTCACCATCTTCTTCCAGACATTCGCAATAATATACAGGGCACAGGAGATAAAATCAGCTTTTAATAGATTAAAATTGTTTTTTTGACGCGTTGAATTTAAACTTCATATCGGATTCATATGGATGGGATCAAAAATTTCGGTTCATGTTTGTTGGTGTTCCTCATATGCGCTTTTCATACGGCGTGCGATACGCAGCCCAGTGCCGAAGACAGGGATGTGGAGCTTAAGCTGTCCTCTTACTTTAAGAAAAGCCGGGTGGTACTAAAAAAACAGATTTTGGGTTCCAACAGCACCCAGACTTACCGGATAAGCATCACGTTACCGGATGATGTCAGTGGCAAATCGGACAGGTCGACCGATGTCACCTCCGCGGCAGCCATGCTGACATACGGGGCGATGCGGAAAAAGTTGGTTGAGGATTATGAACAGGTCGAAGTCGAGGTGGTCGGGGATACCTGGGAATACCGCCAGAAATACATGGTCGCCGACCTGACCCTGGTTGACGGATGTATCGAAACGGTAAACAAGTTTATCGATGACATCAGAAAAAAGGATTCCGTTTCAATAAAGAATAGCGCCTATATGTCTTTTCCCCTGGATTCCATCATGAAAGGACTGGACTATATGGATGACCGTTATGGGTTAGTCGAGAAATTTAACATAAGCGGTTTCGAAATGATAGGTTCGGAAAACGGCAAAAGGGTGCATTTCTGGGCGAACCTTGTGAGAAGGAAAATCGACAACAGGTTGGATATCAATGTAGACCCCAATACAAAAAAGATCACAGCCATCAGTCTTTAAAGCAGCCTTCCCTCCACCTGCCGCAAGTTTTCACCTTATGGCGGTGAATGGCAAAATTGTGCTGCTTGTGGTTGTGTTTAGCGCAAGCCGCAAAAGTGCGCATCCCCTGCCATGCCAGATGAGGGTTTTGTGTTTTGAGAAGATACCCTGAAAACCGGTTCAAGCGTCTCCGCTTAAACCTTTTCCTTTAGCGGGTTTGGGCTTTCCGAAAGATACTATTTTGAGAAGCCCGCCTCGAATTTTCGGAGCGGGCTTTTTTGCTTTCCACGTGCCGGGTGGGTGGAAAGCAAAATTCCGCCTGAATCGGGCCGCCACCGCAAAGCAATCTTAACAACTTGGAGGTCAACAGGTTGAAACGGTTAAAAACGGCCGCCCAAAAAATAATCCGTCCGTAAGCGAAAAACTCTTTATTTTTGTTCCGTGCCTGCCTTCCGGGGCGGGGCAAAATCTGTACACCTTGGCAATACCGCCGGGTTTGGGCATTGCCCCGGCCCCGGACTCCGAACCCGAACACATGGCCCAAATCAGTTGCTCGTTTTGCGGGCGCAGCAAAAAAGAAGTCTCCCTGATGCTTTCGGGCATCAACGCCCACATCTGTGACCGCTGCATTGAGCAGGGCTACCAGATTATCCTGGAGGAAACCCGCCCGAAGGAAAAATCCGGTTCGCCGAAATTCAACTTGGTCAAGCCCGCCGAAATGAAGCGGTTTCTGGACCAGTACGTCGTGGATCAGGACGAGGCCAAGAAAGTGCTGGCCGTGGCCGTGTACAACCACTACAAACGCCTGATGCAGCCCAAAAGCGATGATGACGTGCAGATTGAAAAATCGAACATCATCATGGTCGGCGAAACGGGAACGGGCAAAACCTACCTGGCCCGCACCATGGCGCGGCTGCTGCAAGTGCCGTTCTGCATTGCCGATGCCACCGTGATTACCGAGGCCGGCTACGTGGGCGAGGACGTGGAAACGATACTGACGCGCCTGCTGCAAGCCGCCGACTACGACGTGGAAAAAGCCGAACGCGGCATTGTCTATATTGATGAGATTGACAAGATAGCCCGCAAATCGGACAACCCGTCCATCACGCGCGACGTGAGTGGCGAAGGCGTGCAGCAGGCATTGTTGAAACTGCTGGAAGGCTCGCTGGTGAATGTGCCCCCGCAGGGCGGCCGCAAGCACCCCGACCAGAAAATGATACCCGTCAATACCGAAAACATCCTGTTCATTTGCGGCGGCGCGTTTGAAGGCATCCAGCGGCACATCGGCAAGCGCATCAACACGCGGCCCATCGGCTTCAGCGGACAGGCGGGCTTTGATGCGGCGCACGAAACCGACAACCTGCTCAAATACGTGACCGCCCAGGATTTGCGTTCGTTCGGGCTGATTCCCGAGTTGCTGGGCCGCCTGCCGCTGCTCACCTACTTGGAGCCACTGAGCCGCAACACGCTGCGCCAAATCCTGACCGAACCCAAAAACGCCATCACCAAGCAGTACCAGAAACTGTTCGACATGGAGGGCATCCGGCTGTCGTTCACCAACGAGGCCCTGAACTACATTGTGGATCAGGCGGTTGAGTGCAAGCTCGGTGCCCGCGGCCTGCGTTCCATCTGCGAGGCCATCATGACCAACCTCATGTTCGACCTGCCCTCGCGCACCGACATCCGCGAGTTTGAGATTGATTATGAATACGTGCGCAGGGAATTTGAAAAGTCCAAGTACGTGACGCTGAAGGCGGTGGCGTAGCGGTCTGTAAAATAGTATCTTTCAAAAACGCCAAACCCGCCCGTTC
>JAYWIH010000194.1:0-27266 GCA_043789005.1 Sphingobacteriales bacterium | reverse complement strand
TTTTCTATGCAGTTAATCGGTTTCTAGCTAATTTAGGAAAAAATGTGAAAATCAATTTTTCCGATTTTAATCTAAAGTAATTTTACCCAAGTACTTAGAGCTAATGCGGTTAGCATATTCACCACCCACCTGTAGCCGAACAGCCGATAGGCCCCGTTCGGATTCAAGCAGTTTGACACCCACGTAAACGGGAACCTGAATGTAGCGGATATCAATCCGATCCCGAATCTGACGGGGTGTAAGTCCGTCGCTCTCTGTAAAGTAAGTTGAACTTGATGCAAAGTATTCGGCCCCGATCTGTCCGAAGAAACGACCACCCCCGCGCACAAAGAAACCGGCTTGGTAGCCTACTCGCCCAGAATTCTCTCCGTTGGTGTTCTCACTCATGAGTTTGGTAGAGTTCAAACCAGCATAGAGACCAAAAGCGAAATTCTTGTAGCCATCTTTTGTCTGCTGCGTTTCCGTTAGGACTGCCCTATAAGACGAGTTGTCGTCGAATCTGTTTATGCTCGTCACCACGGATTCCGGGGCACTTCCAGCACTGGAAGTATTGCCTGACTGTGCCTGCGCGAAACCTATGCTCAATAGGTAAGCGGCTAAAATGGATACTGTTACGTTGCTTTTCATAAACTTAGTTGATTTAAAATTGAACGTTGATTGAATTAGCTGTAAAGTTGTATCACCGTTGCCGGGCGTTAATTATTCAGTAACGGCTCCCATTTGAGTGCGTCCTTAACGTTTTCACTGGACATCCTGATTGTTGGTTATTTTGGTTTAGGTTGCAAAGGTGTTTTTGCAACGATGCAAAGGTGGGAAGCATCGGGTGGGAATGTGTTACATAACTTTGAAGATAAGTTACATATATCCCACGTTTCTGCGGGCGGTTTGCCAACGATGTATTCACGCTATGCCTGCACATACAGTAAACGGGGCGTTGCATCAGAGGGCGGCGGCAAATGGCTGTATGCGCCTTGCGTTACCGCTTATGTGTGGTTGGCTGGCGTTTTGTGTGGAGCGAAGCATTCTCCGGGGGCGGGAGGACAAAATAGTATCTTTCAAAAAGCCCAAACCTACTTGTAAAATAATGTCAGACAATCACCTTGTCCGGATTTTTTTCCAGTACCGCAATCTCTGTTTTTTCCTTTTTAATGGCTTGGCGCATCAGTCCAAACAGCCCCATATAGACATTGGCTATCCACACCAATGAGAAGCCCGCTATTACGTAGCCCCGCCAGTCTTCCAGCATCAGCTTGTAATCGGTCAGGAAAAGAAATGCGGCGGCAACGTAATGGCTGAAACAGTATTCGCAAGTGAAGAGATAAAAGAATTTCCTTTCCGACAGGGTTTTGCCGTGCAGGCTCCTGTTGGTGCAATACTCCCTTGGTTCCCGGAATATCTCTTCATGCGTCACTGTCCACGCAATGCAGGCAACGGGTGCCGCCAATACGAAAAGCCAAAGAATTTGCATGGGAACTGTCTGACATGGAACAATTAAAATGGATGCCGGGGAAGGTTTCGGCTTTTTAAAGGATACTATTAGCCCCCCAACCCCCGAAGGGGGAGAGGCCCCACCCCGGCCCTCCCCGAAGGGGAGGGAGTAAAAAGCCCCCTCTTTCGGAGGGGGTTGGGGGAGGCCAGCGGGTTCGGGCTTTTCAAAGGATACTGTTTTGTGGCGGGTTGATCATCCGTTCAAGCTGGCTGCGCAGCATTTGGCTGTCGGTTGGCTTTTTGAGAAATGCCTTCGCACCTATTCGGAGGGCAAATTCCATCTGCCCCGTGTCAGTTGAAAGTATGATGACCGGTATGTGCCTTGTCTGCGGCCTGTCCATGATTGCCGACAGGCATTCGATGCCGTTCATGACCGGCATATTGATGTCCATGAAAATCAGGTCGGGGAGGGGAGCCATGCTTTTGAGTTTTTCCATCGCCTCCCGCCCGTTGTTGGCAATGCCCCACAGCAAAGCGTTTTTGACTTCACTGAGTGCCTCGGCAAAAAAAAACTGGTCGTCCGTGTCATCCTCAACCAAGAGGATGCTCCTCGGGTTCGTGTGGGTCGCCGTTTCAGTCCTCATATCCGCTTTTAATTACCGTGGAAATCATTTTGAACTGCACATTGGCATTGAAGCAATGCTTGGCGTGGGCGGGTATAACCATTCCCTCGCCCAACTTGAGCTTATAGAGCTTGTCCTTGATGGTTACGTCGGCAGTGCCGTCTATTATCTGGACATAATTGTCGAAGGGCGATGTTTTTTCGGCCAGCTCTTCGCCCGCGTCAAACGACGAAACGGTAATGTTTCCGGTTGTTTTCTTGAGGATGGTCTTGCTTACCACAGCGTTGGGTATGTACTCGATTATCTCGACGATGATGTGGACTTTTGATTTTTCCAATTCGGTGCCTTGTTGTTTGTTGTTTTCCGGTTTGTTGTTTTCCATGAATTGATTTGTGGTTCAAAGGGTTAGGCAAACTGATTGTCACGCAAAAATAAGGGGGTCTCGGACTCGAAACCTTACACAAGTGCGGGGAAATGTTACATATATCACACATTTTCAAGGTTGTTTCCGCGCTTCCGTTTCAGTTGCCGGTAAAAGGAAGGCGACAGTCCGGTGATTTTCCTGAACTGGTTGGACAGGTGCGCCACGCTGCTGTAATGCAGCCGGTGGGCGATTTCGGTGAGGCTCAGCTCGTCGTAGAGTAGCAGTTCCTTCACGCGTTCAATCTTGTGGATGATGATGAACTGCTGGATGGTGATGCCCTTGACCTCGGAGAATATGTTGGCCAGGTAAGTGTAGTCACGGTTCAGTTTTTCGCCGATGTATTCCGAATAATTCACTTTGGGCAACTCATCGGAATAGTGAACCATCTCGACAATCACGCTTTTTATCTTTTCAATCAGGATGCTCCGCTTGTCGTCCAGCAGTTCCAAACCCGACTGCAACAGGTTTTTCCCCAGTTGTCCGCGCTGCTGCCCCGTAATGTTTTCCGCAATCTCAACCATGCCCAAGTCAACGGCCAGGCAGTGCAGCCCCATTTTTTTGATTTCTTCCTTCACCATCATCTTGCACCGCAAACTGACCATGTATTTGATGTGGAGTTTCATGGGCAGGGTTTCAGGGCAACAGTGTGTTTTGGTGTTCGGCTCCCGTTTTTATCTTGCTTTTTCGCTTTTCCATGGAAGCGGCCAAAACGGAAATCCTTCCGGTCGGTTAGGAGCGTACCAAAACCGCGCCCCGCCCTTTGCAAAAGCGGTGGCGGCAATACGCTTTTAAGTGATTTTTCTGGAAATTTAAGGATTATTTCAAGGAACGGCCCGCCAGCCGGGCACAAATAAACCCCCGGCTGGCGGGCCGGGGGTTTGGAGCCTCCCCCTTTGGGGGCTGGGGGGCTTTGGGCTTTTTAAAACATACTATTCTGTGTTGTGGGCTGTCGTCTGTGGACTGTTGTTTGTCTCATATAAAATATTTCAGCCGTATCACTTCCTTTTCCGTCAGGTAGCGCCAGTTGCCGCGTGGCACTTCCTTCTTGGTCAGGCCCGCGTACATCGTGCGGTCCAGGCGTTCCACTTGGTAGCCCAGATGCTCGAAAATGCGCCGCACAATGCGGTTGCGCCCCAAGTGCAGCGCAATGCCCACCGATCGGTTGTCGGGCGATACAATGGCTAGGTCATCCACCGTTGCCAGGCCGTCTTCCAGTTCCACGCCTTTCATGATGGCCGCAAAATCGTTTTTGGTCAGTGGCTTGTCCAGTTCCACTTCGTAGAGTTTCTCAATCTCGTGCGACGGGTGCGACAGTTTTTCGGCCAGTTCGCCGTCGTTGGTCAGCAGCAGCAAGCCGGTGGTGTTGCGATCCAGCCGCCCCACCGGATAAATGCGTTCGGTGGCGGCGGTTCTCACCAAGTCCATCACTGTCTTGCGTTCATCTGGGTCGTCGGTGGTGGTGATGAAGTCTTTGGGCTTGTTAAGCAGCACGTACACCATTTTTTCGCGGCTCAGCGTGCGGCTGCCGTACTTCACCACGTCGCCGGGTTTTACCTTGTAGCCCAACTCGCTGACAACCACATCGTTGACCTTTATGTCGCCTTTCTTGATCAATTCATCGGCTTCGCGGCGCGCACAAACGCCCGCATTGGCGATGTAGCGGTTCAGGCGTATCTCCTCGTTGGGGTCGGCCACTTTGAGTTTCGCATTGAACTTGCCGTTTTTCTCAAACCGGGCAATGTCGCGGTCATAATCGGGCCGGTTCTGCGCCCTTTCCGCGTAGCCGGAGGTTTTGCCTTCTTCGCGGATACTGTTTTTCCGGTCGTCGCGTTCGTCGGGTTCTTTTTCCCGGTCATCGCTCACTTCCTTCCGTTGGAACGGTTTCGCGAACGGCCGTTTTTCGGTCTCATCCCGGCGGAAAGGTTTTTTTTCGGGGCTTCCCGCGCCGCCCGCTTCGTGGAGTTTCTTTACTTCCTGGTAGCTGATGTCGCGTCCGGTTTTGCGTTCGCCGGTGTTGCTTTCGCGCCGCCCGAAAGGTTTGTCGCGCCGTTGGTTTTCCCGGCCACCGGCTTCATCGTTGCGGAAAGCCCTTTTGGCGGGCCTTTCACTCCCCGCACTCCTTTCGGAACTTCTCCGTTCGGGGGTTCCGGTATCGTCGCGGCGGCGGAAATCCTGCGTCCTTCCGTCGGATGGCGCACTTTCGTCGCGGCGCAAATTACCCTGCCGGTCACCAACGGAACCTTGGCGGTCATCGCGGCGCAAAGACTTGTCAAAGGGTTTTCTGACAGCCTTGTACTGGTCTTTCAGGCGACGGTTGCGTTTGCCTTCAAAGGGATTTTCGCCGGAGGTTTCGGCCTTTGCGGAGATACCTGCCTGTCCGGCCACGGCGGATAAACCGGCAGGCAGGATATTTTCGGCGGCCGGCCTTTCAAACGGAGGTTTTCCGAAAGTGCGTTTCTCAAACGGACGTTTGCCGAATTCCGGCTTGTCAAACGCCGGTTTGTCAAACGAACGCCGCCCGGCATCGCTGCGGTTGCGGTCGGGAAAGGTTTTCCTGCCCAAAGGCCGGTCGCCGCCACTGTCGGGGCGTTGGCGGAACGGCTTTTGGCCGCTGGCTGGCCTTTGGCTGCTGGCCGGGCGTTTGTCGAATGCGCGTCCGCTGTCGGGCCGCCTTTCAAACGGTCGTTCGTTGCCTTGACCGGGCTTGCGGAACGGGCGGGCGGCTCCGCTGGCGGGCCGTTTGTCGAATGGCCGGTTGCCGTCGGGGCGGTTGCCGTCGGGGCGGTTGCCGAAAGGCCGGTCGCTGCCGGTTTTGCGCACCGGGCGTTCGCTACCGGCTGCGCCCCGGCGCATGGCCCTGCCGCCTTCCTGGCTGCTGCGGCCGCGCCGTCCGGTGTCGGCACTGCCCTCCTTGGGGTAGAATTTGGAAAATGCGGAGTTTTCGGGTCTTTTTTTCATGTTTTCGCTTGCAGCATCACTGCTGTAACATTAGATGGTGAAATGGGAAAATTCACGGTTGAAAGTCCACAGCCAAAAAAACCTTGCCATGGAAAGCCAACGGGGTTTGGGCATTTGTAAAGATACTATTTTCAGGGTTTTGATCCCGCTGTTTTTCACTCCTCCTTCGCGCCGATCTCGTTTTCGGCGGCGGCAAAATCTTTGGGTTGCGGCAGGTCTTTGAGGCTCCGGATGCCAAAATATTCCATGAACTTGCGGCTAGTGCCGTACAGCAGCGGGCGGCCCACGGTTTCGGCCTTACCCGTGATTTCCACCAGTTCCTTATCCAGCAGTTTCTGCACCGCATAGTCGCAGTTCACGCCGCGTATCTGCTCCAGTTCGGCCCTGGTGACCGGCTGGCGGTAAGCGATGATGGCAACCGTTTCCAAGGCGGCCGTCGAAAGCCGTTTTTTGGAATTCTGTTTCAGCAAGATGCCAATGCTGGCTTGGTAGGCGGGCTTGGTCAGGAACTGGTATCCTCCGGCAATGGCATAAATGCCAAACGTATGCGCATCGGTCTCGTATTTGAGCGTCAGCGCCGCGATTGCGTTTTCCACATCCTCGTGCGGCACTTCGGCACCGAACATTTCCGAGAGGCACTGCTGGATTTCGGTGGTCTTGACGGGCTGCGGCGAGCAGAAAATCAAAGCCTCCACGTGGTTTTGCAGAAAATTCAAGGGCGTGTGATGTTTGTTGAAACCAACGGCCGGAAGAAACCGCTTTTTACTGTAGTGTGCGTTGGCAAGGCGGGTTTGGGCCTTTTGAAAGATACTATTTTGCTGTGCCCCGCCCGCTACTTTATTTCCTCAGCTTCGCCTCAATCGAGTGCAGCGTGTGCGGCACGGCACGCAAGCGTTCCTTGGGAATCAGTTTTCCGGTATCCACACAAACGCCATACGTGCCGTTTTTGATGCGGATCATGGCGTTTTCGAGTTGCTGGATGAATTTCTGCTGCCGGGCGGCCAGTTGGTTTAGGTTTTCCTTTTCCAGTGAGTCGGCTCCGTCTTCGAGCAGTTTCGAGCTGCCGGTCGTGTTGTCCGTGCCACTGTCGTTGCGCTTGCTGAGTTGGTTCTTGATGTAGTTCAGTTCGCCACGGGCAATGTCGAGTTTCTGCGAGATGATGCCTTGGAACTCCTTCAACTCGCTTTCGGAGTAGTGCATTTTTTCCTCGGTATTGTTCATGGGGCTACCTCATGGTTAAGGGTGAAGGATGGGTTTCAATACCGCAAAAACCGATTACGAACCGCGCTTCCGTCAAGTCCGCACGAGAACCCAACGATGTCGCCGGATGGCTCTTTGCGTGCGGCAAAGGGCTTTTTGTTTGTCCGGGTCGCGTATGCCGACAGGTTTCCCCGACCAAGTTTCCGCTGGCGGAAATGTTTTAAAATGCAAAGGTAGGCAATTTCAAATTCAAATGTAATACCCCGTACCGGCCTGGTGGTTTGGGCTTTCCGGCCGGTCGGGCATTGCCACGGTAACCAACCACGACAATTAACAAAAGGGTAATATTCAAGAAACAATGCCGCCGTGCTTTTTATGTTGATTTGCGCTTTGATGTTTGACACCTGTTTGCCAAGGCTTCCAGTCCGGTTTTGGTTGGACAATCCCGGAGCCGCTTGACATCGGGTGTGCAACGCCGTTTCAAGGGTTTTTGACAGTGGCGTTTGTCTGTTTTCATATCCGCACCGGTGTTGCGGCGGCCGCAAAACAGTATGGCCGAAAAAGCCCAAACCTGCCAGCGCACCCCGGTCTTTCATCCATTCACCATATAAAAAACCACTTCATGAAAAACCAGTACTTGCTCCCTTTCCTGCTGGCGGGAATGTGCGCGGCCCAACCCGCATCCGGGCAGGGCATCACGCCGCCGGTGGCCTCGCAAAAGGCAATGGCTGCCAAGCCTGCCGCCATCAGGGTTACCGGAATGGTGACCTCATCCGATGAGAAACAACCCATTCCCGGTGTGAATGTCCTGTTGAAAGGCACTTCCACCGGCACTTCGACCGATAAAAACGGGGCTTACAGCCTTGAGGTTCCCGATGCGGGGGCGGTGCTTGTGTTTTCGTACTTGGGTTATCTGAATCAGGAGATTGCCGTGCAAAGCCAGACGGCAATTGACGTGGTGCTGGTGCAGGACGACAAGCAGCTTTCGGAAGTGGTGGTGATCGGTTACGGAACGGCAAACAAGAAAAACCTGACCGGTGCCATCACTTCCGTGTCCGCCGACGAATTCAACCAGGGCGTATTCGCCACCCCGGCGCAACTGTTGCAGGGCAAAGTGGCGGGGTTGAACATCACCAAGAGCGGCGACCCCAACCAGCGGCCGGCGGTGATCCTGCGGGGGCCGTCCACGTTGCGGTCGGGAGCGGCCCAAGAGCCATTTTACGTGATTGACGGCGTGCCCGGAGCATCCATTGACCTGCTTGCGCCGAGCGACATTGAAACCATTGACGTGCTGAAAGATGCCTCGTCCACGGCCATTTACGGTTCGCGCGCCGCCAACGGGGTGATCATGGTCACGACCAAGCGCGCCAAGGAAGGGCAGTCCGTACTTTCGTACAGTGCCTACGCGGCCATGGACAGGGTATCCAAAAAGATTGATATGCTCAGTGGCGACGAACTGCGCAAGTACCTGACCGACAACGGGCAGAAGATTATCAACCCCCTGGACGACGACGGCTCGAATACCAATTGGCAGGACTTGCTGCTGCGGACCAGCTACTCCCAGAACCACAACCTGTCGTTTGGCAGCGCCAGCAAGACAACCGAATACGGCGTGAGCGTCAATTACTTCAAAAACAACGGCATCCTGAAAAATACCTCGCTGGAACGGGTGATTGTCCGGGGCAACGTGAGCCAGCGGTTCTTCAACAACCGTTTGAAACTGGGCATCACCTTCACCAATAGCAGTTCCAACGGCGACGATGTGTATCAGGGCGGCATCCTTTCGGGTATGCTGTTCTACCTGCCCACCGTAAGCCCTTTCAATGCCGATGGCACGTACAAGGAAAACTACAACCGGACGGGCAGCGGAACCCGCAACCCGCTTTCCATAGCCGACAACAACATCATCCGCAACAGGAACAACAAGCTGTTGCTGAACGGCCTGGTGCAGGTAGACATACTGAAAGGGTTGAAATTCACGCTGAGCTACTCCACGCAGCGCGACCAGAACAATTTCGGCACGTACCTGAACAGCGCATCGGGGCTGGCGGTCGGGCTTGGCGGCATTGCCCGGCGCAGTGCCACGCTCAACAAATTCGACATCATCGAGGGGTATTTCAATTACGACCGCAATTTCGGCAGGCACGAAATCCAGTTGCTGGCGGGCTATTCGTGGCAGCAGGATCGTTCCAACGACGGGTTCGGTGTCCAGACCCAGAAATTCTCCAACGACAACCTGAGTTTCAACAACATTTTCCTGTCCAACCCGTCGAGCCTCGCCCAGATCGCCTTCGACAACAGTCCCATTTCCACGTTGCGGCTGATTTCTTATTATGGCCGGGTGCAATACCAGTTCGACAACAAGTATTTGTTCCAGGCTTCGCTGAGGAACGACGGTTCATCGGCCATCGGCAGGAACAACCGTTTCGGGCTTTTCCCCGCCATATCGGCCGGCTGGAGGGTCATTAACGAGGATTTTATGCAGGAACTTCCGTTCGTCACGGATTTGAAGGCGAGGGTAGGGTACGGGGTTTCGGGAAACAGTTTGGGTTTCGACGCTTTTTCGTCCCTGCTGATTTACGGCACACTGCCCGGAAACTCAAAGTTCCTGAACAACGGCGTGATCACCAATGCCATCGGGCCGGTGAAAAACGAGAATCCCGACCTGAGATGGGAAACCACCGCCACCACCAACATTGGGGTTGACTTCGGCATCTTGAAAAACCGCATCACCGCTTCGGTGGATTATTACATCAAAAAAACCTCCGACCTGATTTACGACCAGTATCCGGTCTCCACCACTGAGTATTTCCTCCCGACTTTTACGGCCAATGTGGGCAAAGTCAAAAATACGGGCATTGAAGTGGTGCTGACGGGAATCCCTTTTAGAAACGAACGGTTTTCGTGGGTTTCCGCAGTCAATGTGGCCAGCAACAAAAACGTGATTGAGACCATTTCCAATGAAAAATTCACGCTAAAAACCATTCCCACGGCCCAGTTGGGCGGCAAGGGGCAGTCGGGCAATTTCAGCCAAGTGGTGCAGCCCGGTTATCCGCTGGGCACGTTCAACCTGTGGCATTACGTGAACAAGAACGACAAGGGCGTGAGTTCGTATGAAAACGCGGCGGGTGCCCTGATCTCCACCCAGCCACTGACCACCGATGCGAGGATTGTCGGCAATGCCCAACCCAACCTTATCTACGGCTGGAACAACACGTTCACCTACCGGAATTTCGACCTGAACTTCCTGTTGCGTGGGGTGTCGGGCAATAAAATCCTGAATGCCACTCTGGCCTCGCTCAACAATCCCGCCGATTCAAAGCTCCAGAACATCCCGAGATTCACGTTGGGCGAATCGTACAACGACATCAATGGCTATTTAATTTCAGACCGGTTCCTGGAAGACGGCTCATACCTGCGCCTCGACAATGCCACGTTTGGCTATACGCTTAAGCCAAACTCGCCGTACGTGAAAGCCGTGCGTTTCTACGTTTCGGGCAACAACCTGTTTGTAATTACCGGTTACCGGGGCATTGACCCTGAAATCAACATCGGCGGACTGACCCCCGGCATTGACAACAACAATTACTACCCCAAGACCCGCACGCTCAGCATCGGCCTGAACGCTTCATTCTGACCACACCCAAATCCCCGAAAACATGAAAAAGATATTTCCCCTGATGCTGGCTGCATTGTTCATGACCGCCAGTTCGTGCAATGACCTGGATGTGGATGTGGAATCGCAGTACGTGAAAGAGAACTTCCCGGTCACCGAAGCCGACTATTCCTCCCTGCTCGGAACCATGTATTCCAACCTGTCCTCAAACTTCGCCATCAATTACTGGCGGATGCAGGAACTGTCAACCGATGCGGCCATCATCCCCGCCCGCGACGGCAATTTTGACGATGGCGGGCAGTTCCGGCAATTGCACTACCACACCTGGACGGTGGATCATCCGAATGTGAGGGGCATCTGGGAATGGGGTTTCGGCGGCATCAACAATTGCAACCGGCTGCTCAACTTGGTCAAGGAATCCGCCGCGAGCGAAACCAGCAAAAACAACACCATTGCCGAAATCAGGGCGATGCGGGCCTTGTACTACTTCTTCATGATGGACTTATACGGCAACGTGCCCGTTATTGACGTTTTTCCGGTGGGTTCGCTGCCCGCCACCCAGCAACGCGGCAAAGTGTTCCAGTTCATCGAGTCCGAATTGCTGGCCATCGTGCAGCAGCTCCCGGCCAAGACGGATGCCAACGCAACGCTGTATTACGGCAGGCCCACCAAAGGCTTGGCGTTTGCCCTGCTCGCCAAAATGTACCTGAACGCGGGCGTTTACACCGGAGCCACCCGCTATCCCGAAACGGTGGCCATGGCCGACAGCGTGCTGAAAAACACCAACTACACCCTGAATGCCCGGCACGCCGACATTTTCGCCCCGGCCAACGGCCCGCAAATCAAGGAAACCATCTTTGCCGTTCCCTACGACCAGCAAATCCCCGGCAACCAGTTCACGCGGTTCGGCTTCTTCGCCTACTTGGCCACCGCCTACGGTTTCAACGTGGGTCTGAGCATTGCCATGAGCACCACACCCGAGTATTACAACCGTTTCAACCTGAAAGGCGACTTCCGGACCACCACTTGGCTGGTAGGCCCGCAGTTTGTGCCCGATGCCAACGGGCAGCCCACCACCCAGCCGGTATTCTATCCGGGAACCACCACCCAGATTGTCATCACGCCCGACCTGACCCTGAAACCACCGAAACCGATGGATTTGGGCAACACCCTTGCCGACCAGTCCAAGGGTGTCCGTTCCATCAAGTATTACCCCGACCGTAACATCATCCAGGCCACCCGTCTGAATGGCAACGACGTGCCGGTGTTTCGCCTGGCCGACCTCATGCTCATGAAAGCCGAGGCAATTCTGCGCGGGGCCGCCGCCACCACGGTGCGGGGCGAATTGCAAACACCGTTGGTGTTGGTCAACAGAATCCGTGCGAGGGTGGGGGCGGAGTTGGCGGTTTCCGTTGACCTGCCAAGTTTGCTTGACGAACGTGCCCGTGAATTGTATTGGGAGGCATGGAGGCGCAACGACCTGATACGCTACGGCCTGTTTGAAACGGAATACCCCCTGCCTAACGATGTACTGACCATGAACAAGGACGTGACCAGAAGGCTGTACCCGATTCCGGCAACGGAAAGGTCGCTGAACCCGAACCTGCAACAGAATCCCGGATATTAGGTTTGTCAATTTCACCGGGGTTCATCAAATTAGGCAGGTTTCGCGCTTTCCGGAGATACTATTTTGCTGGCGGGTTTGTGGGAGAAACCGAAGGCCGACGCACAGCCAAACACCTGCGGAATGAACCGAATACAGTTACATTGATTCAGAAGCGCCACCAAAAATGCGCTGGAAAAAACCACCTTCAACTCTTTTCAAACCGGCATTCCCATGAAATCCATCGCCAGCCTGTTGGCTCTTTTGATACTGCTGCCCGGAAGCCCGCCCAATCCGGATACGCTGCCCCTCAACCACATACAGGTCATTGGCTCCCACAACAGCTACAAGGCCGCCATTGACCCGGCCTTGTTCAAAATGCTGAGCAGCTATGATTCGGCGAGTTTCAGCAAGATAGATTACAGCCACGCCAGCTTGCGCGAGCAGTTGGATATGGGATTGCTGGGTCTGGAAATTGACATCTACGCCGATGCCAAAGGCGGCAAATACGCCCGGCCGAAGGGGTTGGACTTGGTGAAAAACCAGCAATACTACGATACGGCAGGTGTGATGAAAGAACCCGGTTTCAAAGTGCTGCACATCCAGGATATTGACTTTCGGACCAACTGCGCCACGCTCAAACAATGCCTGCTGGAACTGAAAAACTGGTCAAACGCCCATCGGAACCACCATCCGGTGTTCGTCACGGTCAACGCCAAGGATGATGAAATCAAAAGCCGACCCAACTTCACCGTGCCCGACAAGTTCACGCCGGAAGTGTTTGACGAACTGGACAAGGCCATTATCGCAAACCTGGGCAGGGATAAACTGATCATGCCCGACCAAATCCGGGGAAAATACAAGACGCTGGAAGCCGCCGTGCTGGCGGGCAATTGGCCCGTTTTGAAAAATGCCAGGGGTAAATTCATTTTCATCTTGGACGAAACCGGCGACAAGATAGCCGGATATGCTAAAAACCATCCTTCCCTGCAAGGGCGGGCGCTGTTTGCCAATGCGCCAGCCGGTACACCCGAAGCGGCTTTCCTGATCATGAACAACCCGAAAAAGGACAATATCACCGCACTGGTGCGCAAGGGCTACATTGTCCGTACCCGCGCCGATGCCGACACCAGGGAAGCCCGGCTCAACGACAAATCGTCGTTTGAGGCCGCCTGCCAGTCCGGGGCGCAGATCATCTCGACGGACTACTACCGCAAAAGCACGCACTTCGCCTCGGATTACGTCATCGGTTTCGAGAAAAACACGTATTTCCGGGTCAATCCCCTGTTCAAAAAATAAGCTTTCGCTTGTTTCCGGCCATGCGGATTTGCAAATCCGCATGGCCGCATGACCCGGCCAAACCACACAAACCCACCTTTTTCCAAGAGAACGACTCTTGGAAAAAGGTGGGTTTGGCGTTTTTGGAAGATACTATTCTGCCATTTGTCATTCCGGCGCAGCAAGAATCCGGCTTCAATCGCGTGCGAAAGTCAGAGGTTGCGGGCAAGTCCAAGCCGGATTCTTGCTGCGCCGAAATGACAAAAGGGGTTTGGACTTTTTTAAAGATACTATTTCCAGGAAACGTTTCGGGGAATCCGGCGGTCTTGGCCGTCAATCCTCCTTTCCGCCCGTTGTCACGTACACAAACGCGCTGCGGCGCGGCGCGGGCACGGTGGCGTTTTCGCCCCGCAATCCTTTCCACAGGATTTCGTTGAACAGTTTATCGTCAATCCGGTCGGCATCGGCAAAATCCAGCCCCTCCGACTTTTTCGCACTCGGCGTATAGGCCGTATTCAGCGCGTCAAGGTCAATGTTGCTCGGCACGGCCCGATAAGGTGCAACATTGGGCGTGGCCGTGAAACTGCGGAACATCGGCGTGGCTCCGGCATCGTACTGGCTCATCGGTGGCAGGCCCAGGATCAGTTCCATCGTGCGGAGCATACCGGAAGTCGAATACATGGTGTGGTCAACGGATTTGCGCTTGGTGTACGGGCTGACAACCAAGGCGGTGGAGCGGTGCGCGTCCACGTGGTCGGGGCCGTTCTGGGCATCGTCTTCCAGAATGAAAATGGCCGACTGGTTCCAGATTTTGCTCTGGCTGATGTGCTCGACCAGCATCCCGACGGCCAAATCATTGTCGGCCACGCAGGCGTAGGGGGTCATTTGGCCCACGGCCAGCCCGTGCGTGTGGTCATTGCCGAGCCGGATGGTATTGAACTGCGGAACGGTACCGGCCACCAACAGTGAATCAAAATCGCGTTTCCACTGATTCACCCGCGTGGTGTCTTTGGTTTTGTTGGCGTAGTAGGTGGTGAAATTCCGGCATACGTGGCCGGCATCGAGAGCCGGAATGTTGCCCTTGTCCTTATCCACAAACACACCGTAACTGCGGTAGCTTACGCCCTTGCGCTTGCAGAAATCCCAGATGAAGCCGTCCTTGTCGTTGGCGATTGCCCGGCGGCCCATGCCTTCGGTCACGCCCCCCCGCTTGCTGTAGCCCGCCACCCACGTTTTTTCGAGGTAGTCGTTGGCGTGGGCGGCCATGCTCCAGTTGTGGCCGTCGGCACTGACTTCGGCATCCACGTAGAAATTGTCGAGCAGCACGAATTCGCGGGCCAGTTTGTGCTGGTTGGGCGTGTATTTCTCGCCAAACAGGCACAATGATGAGTCGCCGTTGCCTTCCCTGATGTCGCCGAATACTTGGTCGTAGGTGCGGTTTTCCTTTAAGACATAAAACACGTATTTGATCGGGGAGGCATCGCCCATCCGCATCGGGATCGGGTTGCCCGGTTCGCCTTCGGCCTTCAGTTCCCTGGCTTTGCTGTAAGGTGCGTTGGCGTACACTTTTTTGGCGTAGAGCGATAAAGCAGCCTGGTCCGGCTCGTCAATGATGCTCAGTGTGCCTTTCATCAGCGCACCGATGTATTGCAGGCGGCTGTTCGGGCGTTGCGGTTCGCCGACGTGCGTTTCGGAGCGGACGGTGCGGCTGACTGGCTGCGGCCCCAACGGATTGGCAAACGAGGTGAAACCCTTGCCGTTGGCCACGAATATCCGCTTGTCCACCACCCGCACGTTGGTTGGGAACCAACCCACCGGGATGAACCCCTTGGAGCGGCTTTCGCCCGGTGCGGCCACGTCAAACACGGCCAGGCAGTTGTTGTCGGCATTGGCGATGTAGAGGGTGCGTTCGTCGGCGGACAGGGCCAGCCCGTTTGTCACCGAGCCGACCGGCGAACCGGGATACAGGGCCGCATCAAGCACTTCAATGACTTTCCGGGCTTTGAGATCAATGACCGACACGCTGTTATCGCCCGCGTTGGCAACGTAGGCCAGCGTTCCCTTCCTGTTCAGGATCAGTTCGTTCGGGTTGTGTGAAACCGGAACCGTAGCTGTCATTTTGCGGGTTCCGGTGTTGAAAACCGCCACTTGCCTTCCACCCCAGACGGATACGTACAGTTCCTTACGGTCGGGCGACAGCACACAGGTGTACGCCTCGTGACCCAGTTTTTCCTGATGCACAATGGCTTTGGTAGCCAAGTCGAACACATAAAGCGAGTTGCTTTCCTTGGTCACTACGTACAGCAGGTTGCGGGCATCGTCAATATCAATTCCGACGGGCGAAATCTTTTCGGGCCATTTCTTGCCGAGTATCAGGCTGTCGGCCAGCACGAGTTTGCGGTCGGTGATGGCATATTTGAGAATCCGGTTGTCGTTGCCCGCCGATGCGTACAGCGTTTTTTCGTCGCGGCTGAACTTGAGGCCATAAAATGAGCGTGGAATCTCGATGCTGTGCAAGACCGTTTCCCGTTTCGGATCTATCAACTGGATGCTCTGCGTGCCCTGCCCGTTGTTGGTCACGGCCATCAGCGCACCCGATGCCGACACGGCGATGTTGAGCGGCAAGTCGCCCACCGCAAGCGAGCGGCCGGCGGGAGTCAGGCTCCAGCCGTTGGGCAGCATCACCCGCCGGGACTCCAAAGCCGCATCGAGTTTCTTCAGGTCAGTGCCTTTCTGTGCCCACGCCAGTGCGGGGACAAGAAAGAAAAGGGAGAATTTGGCGAGGCGGTTCATGGAATCCGGTAATGGTTGGCAGGGGCAAACCCCGCTTTTGGGAGAGTCCCCGTGCCCGTGGAAAAATAGTATCTTTTAAAAAGGCCAAACCCGCCCCTTCGCACAAACCCTGTTTGCTTCAGGTTGCTCACTTCTCCCACCAGACTTTGACATCGCTTTTGTCGCCGCCCATGGATGCTACGGCGGCGGCCAGGGCTTCGGGGTTGAGTGATTGCAGGTAGGTCGGGTATGGCACCCGGTTCGGAAACTTGTTTTCGGCCGGAATGCCCGCCCCGCGCGGCAGCACCGGATATCCCGTGCGGCGTTTTTCGAACCACGACTGGTAATCCACAAAGAAATAGGCGTAGTATTTCTGGTTGATGATCTGCTCCAACTGCTTCTCAGGCGTTGCCGCAGCGTTGTAGGCAACCGTTGGCTGCGCCAGAAAACCGGCGGGTACGGCCGCGCCCCACTGCACGATTGATGCCGTGATGCCCGCGTCGTAGTGCGCCTTGGGCGTTTTGCCGGTCACGTAGCCGTTCAAGGCCAATTCGGCCTTGATGAATTCCACCTCGGCGAATGGCATCATCACGCCCAATTGCGGCAGGGTTTTCAGCGCGTCGGTGTAGCTTGAGTTTTTGCCCACCGCATATTCCAGCGTGGCGGGGTAGCCACTCTGGATGCCCTGGTACATGTTCTGTCCGTTCACCGCAACCGGAATGGCCCAGATGGCGCGGCGGGGGTCGTTGTCCGCATTCAGTTTGTTGAGGAAAAACTCGGTGAAATACGTGCCTTCGCGCCAGTCGAGGGTGCGGGCGTTGAAATAGGGGTTGAAGAACGGCAGCGTGCCGGGATAGCGGAAAATGGCATCATCAGCGTTGGCCACCATTACCGGAAACCTGGCCGGATCAGCCAGGATGGCCGTGATCTGCTCTTTCGCGTTCACCTCGCCGTCGCGCTTCAGCACGCGGAGCAGCAGCCGGAGCCGCAGCGAGTTGGCAAACTTTTTCCACCGCAGGACGCCGGGGTTTCTGCCACCCGGCGCGGTGTTGGCGTTGTAAACCAAGTCTCCGGCGTAGGTCAGGGCTTTTGTCTCGTCAAACAGGCTGTTGGCGGTTTCAAGGTCTTTCAACAGTTGGATGTAAATGTCCTTTTGCTTGTCGAAACCGGGTTTCACGATGCCTTCCGTGGCACGGGTGGCCTGCGAGTAAGGCACGTCGCCGTAGAGGTCGGTCAGGATCGAATACACCCAGCTTTTATAGACCAGCGCGATGGCTTTGTAATTGTTTTCCTTCAGTTGGTCGGCAATGGTGTAGATGTCCTGGATGTCGGTCAGGTAGGCGTAAAAGTTACTCCACACACCCGCGCCGGGGTTAACGGCGTAGCGGTGCAGTCCGCCTCCGCTGGCACTGCCCCGTGGCGCATCCACTTGCATGAGTTCATGCGTGAATGAGCGGGCCGCCGTTACCGAACTGTTCACGGCACGGTACTGCATCTGCCCCAGCATCACGCCCGGCGTGATTTCCTTGGGACGGTTCGGGTCGGTGTTTATCTCTTCAAAATTGTTGGTGCACGAAGTCAGGCCGGCCAACACCCAAAGGGGAAGCAAAAGCAGGTAAACGATTGTTTTTTTCATGGTCATGTTCAGTTTTAGGCGACACCCTGGGTTCCTTGGGCGGGATTTGATTTTCGGCAAGTGGGTCGGGCGGTTAAAATTTGAATGTCAGGTTGGCTCCCATGCTGCGGACGGACGGAAACTGGGCCAGTTCGACACCGGGCGTGAGCGTGCCGTTGTTCAGGTTGCCGCCTTCGGGGTCGAAGCCGGGGAATTTGGTGAAGTTGAACAGGTCGCGCCCGAACAGGGCCAGACTCGTTTGCCGCACCCCCATCCGGCCCAGCAGCGACGCGGGCAGGTTGAACTCGAACCGGACTTCGCGGATTTTCAGGAACGACGCGTCGAAAATGTTCGTTTCGGCGTTGCTGATCTGGTAGTAGTTGTCGTAGTACGAACTGGCGGGCACTTTCACCGTATTTGGCTGGTAGCTGCCGTCGGCTTGCAGTACCACGCCTTGGCCTATAAGGCCCCCGTCGCGGCCGGGCAGCGTCACCCGCGTTTTGCCGAGCGTGTTGTTTTTGTGGCTCGTCTGCGAGTACATGCTGCCGCCTTTTTGTCCGTCGAGCAGGATGCTGATGCGCAACCCTTTCACCGTGAATTCATTCAGCAGGCTGCCTTTCCAATCGGCAAAGGCGTTGCCCCATAGCTTGGCGGTCGGGTCGAGTTGTGCGGGAAGCCCCACCGATGAATAAATGACCTGCCCGTCGGGTGAGCGTTGGAAACCCCGCCCGTACATATCGCCCATCCGGCCACCGACGCGGGCTTCAATGGTCACATTGGTGTTGTGCGCGTAAATGGTCTGGTTGGTGATGCCCGCCGCCAATTCGCGCACGTAGCTGCGGTTGCGTGACCAGATCACGGTGGTTTTCCACGTGAAATTCTGGGTGCTGACGGGCTGGCCGTGCAGATTGACTTCTATGCCCTTGCTGTTGATCCGTCCGGCATTGATGAGTGCATTCGAGTAGCCCGATACCGGATCAAGCGGGATGGCCAGGATCTGGTTGCGGCTGTTGTTGTTGTAGTAGGCCACGTCCAGCCCCAAGCGGCTCTTGAACAGCCGCAGGTCAAGGCCGAATTCGTAACTCGCCGTGATTTCGGGTTTCAGGTCGGCATTGAACAGCGTGGCGGAGTTGGTGAAACTGTTGCTGAACACGCGGTCGTAGTACCTGGCCGTCTGGTAAGACCGGGTGTCGTTGCCCACCTGCGCCCACGATGCCCGCACTTTGGCGAATGACACGGCTTGGGGCATGGCAAACAGTTCGTTCAGCAGGAAACTGCTGCTCACCGACGGGTAGAAAAACGAATTGTTGGCAAACGGAAGTGTACTTGACCAGTCGTTGCGGCCCGTGATGTCGATGAATATTTTCTCATCGAACGAAACCTGTCCGACACCATAAACGCTGTTGATGGCCTTGCGGGTTTTCAGCGGGTCGGCCACCGCCTGATCCAAACTGTTGGAAATCTGATAGATACCCGGCTGCGACAACTGGTCGGCGTAAAGGCCCGCGAAGTCATAACTCTGACGCAT
Source organism: Sphingobacteriales bacterium (assembly GCA_043789005.1). GTDB lineage: Bacteria > Bacteroidota > Bacteroidia > Cytophagales > 172606-1 > Xanthocytophaga. The sequence goes on along the minus strand of JAYWIH010000194.1, from coordinate 8,221 downwards.
GGCATTGCCACCAGCCGACACCGAGATATTGATGCGCGGACTGAGGGCATCCTTGTACGTGAGCAAAAAGTCGCTGTTTGATTCGTAGCTGAATACGTTTTGTTCGCGGTACATGCCCCTCGGGTACTTGGTCATGCTGAACGGACGTTGCTGCGACCGGAACTCGAACGACATATCCAAGCCGGTACGCACCATTAGGTCAAGTTTGGGTGTGATCTCATAATTGGCCGTGACGTTGCCAATCAGCCCGTGCTTGTTCATCTTGTTCAGCATCTCGTACATGCCCAAATACGGGTTGTCAGGGCCGGGATTGAATGGACTTTTCTGTTGCACATCTTCCAATCCGGGCTGCCAGTAAGGCTTGAACCACTCCGGCCGGACGTTGGGGGTGGTGCCCAGAATCACAAAATACATCAGCGACTGGTTGTTGTAACCCGCAGCGGGCAGGTTGTCGCTGGTCTTGTTGGTGTAGTTGGCCTTGCCACTGATCTTGAGTTTGTCGGATACCCGCTGGTTTGCCGACAGGGTTGCGTTGAGCCGCTCGAAGCCCGTGTTCGGTATGATCCAAGTGTTTTTGAGGTGCGTCAGCGACAACCGGGCCGATCCCTTGTCAGTACCGCCCTCGATGGCTACGCTGTTGGAATAGGTGACACCGGTCTGGAAAAAACCGGAAATGTAATCTTGGTGGGGAACCCAAGGCGTGCGTTCGGTGGGCTTGCCGTCGGGAGCGGCGGGATTGTACTGGAAGTACGACTGTCCGTTAAACTTTGGCCCCCAACCCCGGCCTGCCGCCACGTTGGTGCTGGTATTGGGGCCATCGGGACTGTCCAGATACGAGTAATACGTGTCCGTGCGGCCTTCGCCGTACTCAAACTGGTAATCGGGCCAGCGGTTCACCTGTTCAATGCTGATGTTGGAATTGACCGTTATGCCGATGCCGCCGTCCTTTCGGGCACCCGATTTGGTGGTGATGATCAGTGCCCCGCCCGCTGCCCGGCTGCCGTAGAGGGCCGTGGCACCGGGGCCTTTCAGCACGGTTACACTCTCAATATCATCGGGGTTGATGTCCGATACGCTGGAGCCGTAGTCAACCGGGCTGTCTGCCGACAGGTGTGAGTTATGGCCCGTGCCGGTGACACGGTTGCTCACGGGCACGCCATCCACCACAATCAGGGCTTGGTTGTTGTCGAGGTTGAGCGACGATTCTCCCCGCAGCGTAATGCGCGAGGAACCCATCGGCCCGGCACCCGCGCCTTGCACGTTCAGGCCCGCCACCTTGCCGCTCAACGTATTGACCCAGTTGTTCGATTTGGCATCCTTCACCGCGTTTTCACGGATGGTCGTGGCTGCGTAGCCCAAGGTTTTTTCCTCGCGCCGGATACCCAGCGCGGTTATCACCACCTCGCCTAATAGCTGGGTGTCTTCCAGCAGGGTTATGTTGATTACTGTCTGGCCTTCCAACGCCTTCTCCTGTGTCACGTATCCGATCAGTGAGAAAACCAGCACCGACCCTTCCGGAACGGAATTGAGCTGGTAACTGCCGGTTGCATCAGTAATGGTGCCGGTGACTGTACCTTTTAAGATGACATTCACTCCGGGCATGGCATCGCCCGTAACGGCAACCACTTTTCCTTTCACGGAATTGGTTTGGGCCTCAACGCCCGAAAGCATACATAAGCACATCAGCAAGGCGAAAACGCCCTTTGGTAAATTTCCTTTCATAAAATTTGGGCTGTTTAAATGGGCGGGGGTGGAGCGGATGTTTGAAACGCCGACATGATGTTACGTTGTAACTTCTTTTCCCTATTCGTTTTGCTCTGCCGACAAATATACCGGACGATCAGGCCGCGCCTGTTAAAGCAATGTTACCATGCTGTGAAGTTTTCTTGACTGGCGGAAAGCCGCATAAGTCGCCGGGAAAGGTTCCGGTAAGGCAATACCCCGTCACTTTAAGGGTGGGAGGGGGTTTGCGCTTTTTGGGAGATACTATTTTCCGGTAAGTGTTTTGGCAGGCCGATATTTTTTCGGATTGGCTGACTGCAAGGATTTTGCGTTATTGCGTGGCGAATTGTTCCCTTCGACCCAAAACCAACCATCCTCCACCCATGCACGACAAGAAAAGCATCGCCGACCGCAAAGCCACCCTGAGCCAAGCCGCCAACAAGTACCGGACGGCCATTGACGAGCAACTCAACGGATTAAAGGCCAACGCCGGCAATATCGGTAAGAATACCTTGGTGATTGGCGGCGTGCTGGTGGTCAGCTACCTGATTGTCAGGGCGTTGGCCAAGGATAAAAAGTCCGCCAAAAGTGCCGCCACCGAGTCCGGGCGTTACCTGCCTGCCCCTCCCGCGCGGCGCGAATCCATGCTCGTGAACATGATAAAGCAGCAGATCGCCTTGTTTTTGATTGCCATTGCCAAACAGAAAATCACCGAGGTGATTGAGCAACTCCGTAAAAATGACCCATCGCGTTCTTGATACACTGCGCCAGAACCGGGCTTCGGGCAAGCGGGCTTTTGCCGTCTTGGTTGATCCTGACAATACCGATGCGCACCAGTGCGAAGGGCTGGCGCGGGCGGCGGCGGAGAACCATGTCGGCTTTTTTTTCGTCGGTGGCAGCCTCATCACGGGCAGCGGCCTGAACGCGGCCATCCGCGCCCTGCAAGCCCATGCCGACATTCCGATCGTGTTGTTTCCGGGCAGCAACCTGCACATGGATATGTCGGCGGATGCGATTCTGTTTTTGTCGCTCATCTCGGGCCGCAACCCCGATTTCCTCATCGGGCAGCACGTTGTGGCCGCGCCCATTCTCAAGCGCAGCCGCCTCGAAATCCTTTCCACAGGCTATATGCTCATTGACAGCGGACGGCAGACTACGGTTTCGTACATCAGCAACACCACGCCCATCCCGCACGACAAGGCCGATGTGGCCGCCTGTACGGCCATGGCCGGCGAAATGCTGGGCATGAGCCTGATCTATCTTGATGCGGGCAGCGGCGCGCAAAAACCGGTTTCGGCCCGGATGATTGCCGCCGTGCGCCGCGCTGTGGAAGTGCCGCTGATTGTGGGTGGCGGCATCACCACCACCGCGCAGGCCGATGACGCGCTGAATGCCGGAGCCGACCTGATTGTGGTGGGCAACGGCATTGAACGGAACCCGGACTTGCTGGCCGAGATTGCCGGACGGGTGCGGTTGGCAAATGCCAGAATGCCAATGCCTTGAAAAATCGCCACGGATGCGGGTTTGCGGCTGGCCATCGCTGAAATAGCCGTATCCGCACTTGGAAATCATCGTGCCCACCAACGGTTTGGTGCGCAAACTGGAACGCCACGCTTGGAAAGGCAGCATCCGCGAACCCGAAAACGTGATGGAGCGCGGGGAAACTGTCCGAACGTGATGAACTGACCGTGCAAGACCTGCCTTTTGGAGTGCGGAATAGTATCGTTCTGAAAACAGTATCTTTTCGAAAGGCGAAACCTCCGGCGCGGTTTTGCCATGGCACACAATTTTACTTTCCCAAACCTTCACTCCCCCCGTTCCGTGTCAAAAGAAAACCTGCAAAAACTCTCCATTGCCGGGTCGCTGGTGGCGATGGGCATTGTTTATGGCGACATCGGAACCTCTCCGCTCTACACGTTCCGCGCCATCATCGGTGAGCGGGTGGTCAGCGAAACGCTGGCACTGGGGGCATTGTCGTGCGTTATCTGGACGCTTACGCTGCAAACCACCGTCAAATACGTGATTATTACGCTGCGGGCCGACAACAACGGCGAGGGCGGCATCCTGGCACTGTACGCCCTGATCCGGCGGTACGGCAAGAAATGGCTGCTGTATCCGGCCATTGCCGGGGCCAGTTTCCTGCTGGCCGACGGCATCATCACGCCGCCCATTTCCGTTTCGTCGGCCATTGAGGGCTTGCAGAAATTCGACCCCGAACTCAATACGGTTCCCTACGTGGTGGCAATCCTGGCGGGCCTGTTCATCGCCCAGCAATTCGGCACGCAATGGCTCGGTAAGGTTTTCGGGCCGGTCATGGTTGTCTGGTTCACGTTTATCGGTGTGATGGGAGCCATGGCTGTGGGCGAATATCCCGCCGTTCTCCAAGCACTCAACCCGATGCACGCGTTCCGGCTGCTGGCCGAATATCCGGGCGGATTCTGGCTGCTGGGCGGCGTATTTCTGTGTACCACCGGAGCCGAGGCATTGTACTCGGACATGGGCCACGTGGGACGCGGCAATATCCGCGTCAGTTGGATATACATCAAGATATGCCTCATACTCAGTTACGCGGGCCAGACAAGCTGGCTCATGCGGCACCAAGGCCGGGAACTGGGCGTGCTGAATCCGTTTTATGAAATCGTGCCCGGCCCGCTTTTCTATTTCAGCGTCGGCTTGGCCACCTTGGCCACCATCATTGCCAGCCAAGCGTTGATTACGGGCAGTTTCACGCTCATCGGCGAGGCCATGCGCCTGAACCTGTGGCTGCGGATGCGCGTGGCCTACCCCACGGATTTTCGGGGGCAGCTCTACGTGCCGCAAATCAACTGGCTGCTCATGGCGGGCTGCATCGGCATGGTGCTTTATTTCCGCGAGTCAAAGCACATGGAGGCGGCTTTCGGCTTGTCGGTAACGCTGACCATGCTCATGAGTACGGTGCTGATGTTTGTGTATATGCGGGTGAAACGCTACCCGCTTTGGCTGGTGTTTCCGCTCACGCTGCTTTTCCTGAGTGTCGAGCTTTCCTTCCTGACGGCCAACCTGCTCAAGTTTGCGGAGGGCGGCTGGATCACTTTGCTCATCGGAATCGTGCTGATGACCGTGATGTGGACGTGGTACAACGCCCAACAGATCAAGGCCCGCCTGACCACCCACGATGCGCTGGAACCGCACCTGCCGCAACTCAAGGCTTTGAGCGAGGATGCCTCGGTGCCCAAATTCGCCACCAACCTGGTGTACCTGACGGCCTCGGGCGATACCGGCACGATTGAAAACCGGATACTGCACTCCATCACCAGCCACCGGCCCAAACGGGCGGACAATTACTGGTTCATCCACGTCAATGTAGTGGACGAGCCGTTCAGGATGAGCTACCACGTGAAATCGCTGGCCCGGAACGATGTTTATTTTGTCACCTTCAACCTCGGTTTCCGCATTGAGCCGCGCATCAGCTATTTTTTCCGGCTGGCGGTGGAGGAAATGGTGAAAAACGGCGAGGTGGATATTTCCAGCCGCTACGATTCGCTGCTGAACGCCGATGTGCCGGGCGACTTCCGGTTTGTGGTGCTGGAAAGTTTCCTCTCGTACGAGAATGATTTGCCGCCGCTGGAAAAGTTCACGATGGGCAACTACTACCTGATCAAGAAAGCCGGGCTCAGCGACCAGGCCAGCTACGGCTTGGACACCAGCAATGTGGTGATTGAAAAAGTGCCGCTATTGATTTCACGCGGCGAGCAGGTGCGTCTGGTGCGCGAGGAGTGAGGCGGGCTTTCAAAAACAGTATGTTTCAAAAAGCCCAAACCCGGTTTTGCAAAAACCAAAGACTGGCGCGGGATTCCTATCCCGTGCCAGCAGTCCTCCCAAGAATAGTATCTTTCAAAAAGGCCAAACCCGTATGTGATGTAGGGCAGGGGTTTTTGCTCACCGGCGCGGTTTTCAAGTAATGTTTGCACAAGTTTGTTGGACGAATAAAATCCACAAAAAACTAACGGTTTGGTAACACGGTTATTTTCGTTTTCACAAAAACAACATTCACATTCGGTTCACGATAAGGATGGAACACTGCGACACTGTTCGGGAACGCCTTTTCCAAGACAGTATTTTTTGGTGTGGATTTCCGGCAACAACCGGCCGGTATCTTTGCCTTTTTGAGCCTTGTCCGCCACCAGCGTAAACCCAAAGAAACGGCCATGAAAAAACACCAAACATCATCATAAGCTTACCCGTAATTTCAATGAAGAAATATATCGCAACCGCATTGTTTATTGTGTGTTTTTCATTGCCGGCAATCTCACAATATAAGTTAAAGTTGACCGATGTGCGTTCGGGCAAGTCATTCATCATTCAAGAAAAAAGGAATTTCCTCCATTTGTATTACCAAATCACTGATGTAGTTGATAAAATAGATGGTTCCGGTATCTATTTCGGAAAACTCGGCAGATTGTCACTTGACCCGACGGATAACTTTTCCATCCATCAAATCCGAAGCATCGAAAAGGTAAGACTCATTGACGGTTTACCGTTTGCGGCATTTTTCGGTCTGCTGGCGGGCATTGTCAATGCCTCCGTCAACCCCGGATTCAGGGATGGGCCGACACTGTACATCGGTGGCACCGGTGCTTTGTTGTCAGTGGCAACCTACAGCCTCTGGCGCAGGCACCGGGTCAAACACCATAAGCGGGTGGGGCAGGATGTGCGATTGGAAGTGGTGCGCCAATGAGGCTTCCGAAAATAGTATCTTTTAAAAAGCCCAAACCCGGCAGCCTTCCCAACCCCTTCCGAAACCCGCCTGCCAGTCGCGCAGGAAAGTCCGGGCTTGGCTGCAAGTCACCGCCGGATTCCTCCTTCGTCGGAATGACAAAACCAAAACAGTATGTTTCGAAAAGCCCAAACCCGTCACCAAACAAAAAGCCCCGGCTCGTGCCGGGGCTTTTTGTTTGGAATTTGAGGGCAATTTCCGGTTCAGGATGCTTCCGGGCGGTCGGCCAGTTTGTTGATCACTTCCTGCTTGAGTGCCAGCAGGCCGGCTTTCAGTGAGGCCAGTTCGCTGTCAATCTCAATATCCAGCCGGTGCAGTTCATCCATCAACGCCCTCATTTTTGCCTTTACTTCCGGTGGGGCTTGTCCGGTTTTTTTCTCTTTTGTTTTCATGGTTGATCATTTTTTTGTCCGAATCACTCTTCAAGCAGCCATTCAATTCCGGAAACCGCGTTTGACACATTCTGGTGTTCCGCTTTTTTTGCCTCATATTTCTGCCGTGTGTCTTCCAATTCCTCCGTTATTGCGTTTTCCTCCGGATACTTTTCCAGTTGGCTCAATAATTCTTCAATTATGTTTTCATACCTGAGAACTGCCGCCGCCAACTTTGACTTTTGGCGTTTTAATATCACAAGTTTCCGCTTTAAATCATCCCGTTCACCTTCCGTCATCTTGTAATTTTATTCAATGTATGGATAATCACGGGAAAAGCCAAGGTTTTTCTGTGGCAGGGCAACCGCTTATCAGATATTCATCAGCGTTTCGCGGCGGCGCATCTTGCCGGCCGGAATGCCAAACATCATCTTGAAGCGGCGGCAGAAATACGCGGTGTCCTTGTAGCCCACCTCGTGCCCGATCTCGCGGATGCTGCGCTTGGTGGTGCGCAGCAGCTTCACCGCCGATTCCATGCGCTGGTACTCGATGTAATCCTGCGGGTTGATGCCGGTGAGCATCTTGAAATACTGCCCCACATAATCTTCCGACACATTGGCCACGTTGGCCAGTATCTTGTTGGACAAGTCGCCGCCGATGTTGTTCTTGATGAAATTGAAAATGTCGATCAGGCGCGGATCCTTGAAATACGTGCTGTTGGTGGCCAGCTTTTCCACGAACATCCGGTTTTTGAGGATGTAACGCACCACTTCCACCACCACCACGTCGGTTTTTATCTGCGTCACGCGTTCCTTGCCGGGCAAGTCAAGCAGTTGTTCGGACACCAGCTCGTGGATGGCCAGGGTAAGTTCGGGCACGTTGGAGATGACAAACGGCGGAATGTCCAGCGAGGCGAAAAAGTTGACCGAATCAAAGACTTTGGCCTCGAAACTGACCTGCGAGAACGAATCCGCCAGCGTGCCGATGCGGCTGATGTCGCGGTTGGCGGCAAAGTATTTCTCCTTGTTGCTCACAAACTCCTCGTTGGTGATTGTGGCCGGGTTGCTGCCGTAGGTGATGCCCAGCAGCTTGCCGCCCGGAATGAACAGGATGTCGCCTTCGCCCACCACCGTGTTTTCCGCCCCGTACGACAAATGCCCTTGGTGCAGCAGCAGGATGGTATTTTCCACATCGTAGTAGTTCCTGACGAAAATGGGCTGCAGCAGCTTGATGTTCTTGGCCTTCAGGAACTTGATGCCCAGCGACTCGATGATCTTGTTGTAATCTTCCATGCGGCAATGTGTTGGGTTGGGAATATGGATTTATCGGTATGTGATTGCATCCAGACAAAATAGTATCCAAAAAAACACCC